>SLPW01000180.1 GCA_007131755.1 Myxococcales bacterium
CCACCACCCGTATTTCCCCCCACCACCTGCCCCCCACCCACCACCTGCCCTTCACCCTTCACCTACCACCCGCATTTTCCCCTTGCCTTCCCACGCACGGTGGTTAAAGGTTTGCCCGCCTCTGCACAATACTTAAGTGAACTCTGGATGATCTCGAGCTGTCAGGGAAAAATATGGCCAAAAAGAAAGGTAATAAACTCGCCAACGTCCGCATCGAGGACGGCATCGCCTACGTGGAGATCGATGTCGCCGACCGGTCCGTCAACACCCTCTCCACCCCCATGGTCCATCGCTTCGAGGAACTTCTGGACTCCTCGCTCAAAGACGAGAACGTCGAAGGGGTGGTCATCCACAGCGCAAAGCCCACCAACTTCATCGTCGGCTTCGACATCGAGGAGTTGCAGGGATATTACGAAGATCCCGACGCCCTTCGAGACCTCGCCATACGTGGCCACGAGCTGATGGACCACCTCGCCGAGCTGGACAAGCCGGTGGTGGCCGCCATCCACGGCCAGTGTCTCGGTGGTGGTCTGGAGGTGGCGCTGGCCTGCCACGCCCGCGTTGCCGCCCAGGGCAGTACATTCGGCCTACCGGAGATCATGATTGGCCTCATCCCCGGTGGCGGCGGAACCCAGCGCCTTCCCCGACTCATCGATCTGTCCCAGGCGCTGGACATGATCCTCACCGGCCGCACCATCGGCGACCGAAAGGCAAAGAGCCTTGGCCTCGTCGACGACCTCGTCCACCCGGGAATTTTGCTCGATGTAGCCGCCGAAAAGGTCCGCGACCTCGCTCAAAATGGCGAGCGCTCCTCCTCTTTCGCCAGCAATCTGGGCGATGCCTTCCAGGATCCCGTCAAATTGGCGGCGCGAACGCCGGCACGAAAGGTCATCTTCGACAAGGCCCGTGAGACAGCGCAGAAAAAGAGCGGCGGACACTACCCCGCGCTCGGACACGCCCTCGACGTCATCGAGACCGGTTTCTCCGAGGGCTTCGACGCCGGCATTCGTGCCGAGACCGAGGCCTTCGTAGAGCTCGTCCAATCAGATGTGGCCAAAAATCTGATGAAGATCTTCTTCATGAGACAGCACGTCAATAAGGACCACGTCATCGACCGGCGATTCAAGCCCTACGAGGTCGATAAGATCGGCGTCCTCGGCGCCGGGCTGATGGGCGCCGGCATCGCCCAGGTCGCCGCCTACAAGGGCTACGACATTCGCCTCAAGGACAGGGACGCCGACGGCCTCGGCTGGGGCCTCAACTACATCCACGACCTCTTCGGAAAATTGGCGCGCCGAAAGAAGATCAGTGACGCCGAGGCCGACGTCTACTTCGGGCGCGTCTCGGGCACCACCGATTATAGCGGATTCAGGACCTGCGATCTCGTCATCGAGGCCGTCTTCGAATCCCTGGAGTTGAAGCAACAGATCCTGGCCGACGTCGAGGCCCTGGGCAATGAAACACAGGTCTTCGCGAGCAATACCTCCACCATCCCCATCAAAGATATCGCCGCCGAGGCGAAGCGGCCGGAGAACGTTCTGGGCATGCATTTTTTCAGCCCCGTCTACAAGATGCCCTTGCTCGAGATCATCCGCACCGACGAGACCTCCCCGAAGGCTCTGGGGGCGGCGCTCAACGTGGGCAGAAAGATGGGAAAGACCTGCATCGTCGTCGACGACGGACCGGGCTTTTTCACCAGTCGCGTCATCGGCGCTTATATCAACGAGGCGGGATGGGTCCTCCAGGAGGGCGCACGCATCGAGGATATCGACCGTGCCATGCGCGATTTTGGTTTCCCCGTCGGTCCCCTCAAGCTGGTCGACGAAGTGGGGATTGACGTCGCACAGAAGGCTGCCGGCGTTCTGCGCGAGGCATTCTCCCATCGATGGGACGCCCCCACGGCGCTGGCCAGCCTCGCCGAAGAGGGCCGCAAGGGCCGCAAGAATGAACGTGGCTTCTACGACTACGGCGGCCAGGGTTCCCACGTCCCCGACGAGACGGTCTATGACGCGCTTCCCGGCGGGCGCGATCGACGCCGCGTCGATCGCGAGCTCGTCCAGCAGCGTTGCTGGCTGGCCATGCTCAACGAATGCGCCTACGCCTTGCAGGAGGATATCCTTCGCAGTCCCCGCGACGGCGATATCGGCGTCATCTTCGGCCTCGGCTTTCCCCCCTTCCGCGGCGGCATCTTCCGCTACGCCGACCAGGTGGGCATCGAAACCGTCGTCGACCAGATGCGCCGCCTCGCCGACCAATTCGGAGATCGCCTGATGCCCGCCGACATCCTCGTCGAGATGGCCACCGAGGGCTCCACTTTTTACAAGGATTGAAGATTCAAACGCCGAAAAACATCACTCCCCCTCTAAAGGTGTCGCCATGGCCCAACTGACCACCCTCGAATTCGAAGATCCCATCGCCATCATCGACGGCGTGCGGACCCCCTTCGCCAAAGCATGGACCCATTATAAAGACTGGAATCACGCCGATCTGGGACGCCAGGCGGTGGCCGAACTCGTCAACCGCACCGAGATCAACCCCCACCTCATCGACGAGCTCATCTTCGGCTGTGTCGCCGCTCCCATCAACGGCCCCAACGTAGGTCGTGAGGTGGTGCTCCGAAGCCAGATCCCCAACCACGTCTCTGCGTCTACGGTCCAGATGTACTGCGCCTCCAGCGCGTATGCCGCCGTTCAGGGCGTAAATAGCCTGCTCGCCGGCACCTCTCGAGTCGTCATCGCCGGCGGCGTCGAGGCCATGAGCGCTGCCCGTGCTCAGTTCAGCCTGGAGCTGACCCACGCTCTCCAGGAGGCGGCCAGCGCCAGAACCATTCAGGGCCGCATTCGAGCCCTTGGAAGACTCAAGCCCTCGGATCTCAAACCCCAGACTCCGGCCATCGAGGAGCCCACCACGGGGCAATCCATGGGTGAGTCCGCCGAGGATATGGCCAAAGAATACGGCATCTCCCGCCAGGAGCAGGACGAATACGCCGAGATGACCCATCACCGCGCAGCCCAGGCTTTTGAGGAGGGCCGCTTCCCGGAGGTGATGACCGTCCTCACCGGCGAAAATTTCGACGAAGCCGTCGAACGCGACACCATGGTCCGCCCCGACACCTCGGCGGAAAAGATGGCGAAATTGCGCCCCGTCTTCGACCGAAAACACGGCACCATCACCGCCGCCAACGCCTCACCGCTGACCGACGGCGCCTCGGCGGTGATGCTCATGCGCCAGAGCACCGCCAAAGAGCTCGGCCTCGAGCCCAAGGCCTACGTGCGCTCCTACGCTCACATCGGCCTCGACATCCGGGAGCACAACCTTCTTTTGGGCCCCACCTTCGCCACCCCCATCGCTCTCGAGCGCGCCGGCGTCACCCTGGACGATATGGATCTCGTCGAGATGCACGAAGCCTTCGCCGCCCAGACCCTGGCCAATATCAAGATCTGGAAGAGCGAAGAACTTTGCCAGTCCCTCGGCCTCGACGCAGCCATCGGTGAGGTCGATATGGACACCTTCAACGTCAACGGAGGCTCCGTCTCCATCGGCCACCCCTTCGGCGCCACCGGCGGCCGCATGATCATCCAACTGGCCAACGAG
>SLPW01000412.1 GCA_007131755.1 Myxococcales bacterium
AGAGCACAACTATGAACGCCCCCGGCGCTGACGGCGACGATATCATCATCGAGCTCCACGGCGGCCGCGGAGTCGTCCCGCTGACCATTCTCCACCGCCACTTCGTCGTCTTCGGTTGCGCGCTCGTCGGTTGCGCTCTCGGAAACGACCTCTTCGGACTCGGGCTCGGCTTCGACTGGCGCCGAGTCAGGCACCGATGTTCGATCGCAGGACAACATAAGGGCCCACGATAAAACCAGTCCCAGCACCACGATGGACGCGCTAGAGCGATTCGGGAACGTGAATCTCATCGTCTTCTCCAAAAATCGGGCTCTCTAAAAATCGGGCGTCTGCATCTTCGTGTTCTCCGGGACGATGCCGCCCTGCCTCTCCTCCTCAGCTTGACAGGGGAGGTGCCGAAGCGCAGCGCAGGCGGAGGGGCGACGTCGCAGGGCACGGACCGGACTTCGCTCGAGATCAGGTTTGGAAACCCACACCGCAGACCATGTGAGCGAATGATGATGTAGGGGGGAACGGAGACCAGTAGAGCGTTTAGAATACCCCTCCCAATATACCCCGAAATGGCGATGGACGGAAGTAAATTAGGCTGTACAATCGGTTGCGATTCGCGAAGAGCGCCTCGGGAATATGACTGCTGGAGGAAGGAAACGTGTTGATTCACGAAAAAAGTACGAAAAAATGGTTGGTACTTCTCTGGGCGCTGGTAGCCCTATGTGTGATTCCGACTTCTGCGTCGTCGCAGGACTATCCATCACTTTCGACGCCGCCGCAGATGGAGCAAATGGGGGAGAATGACGCGGCGGTGATCGTGGGGGTCGAGAATTATTTTGTACTCCCCGATGTGGCGGGCGTTCGGGAGACCGTCAACGATTGGGAAACCTTTTTGGTGCGTGGATTGGGAATTCCGGCGACGCGGGTGCATACCCTGGTGGATTCACGGGCGACGAAAGAGCGGATGTTGACCTTTGCCGAGCGAGCGGCCCAGGACGTGGGGGATGGTGGAAAATTGTGGTTTGTGTTCATTGGGCACGGAGCACCGACGGCGGACGGCAAGGACGGAGTCCTTGTGGGGGTGGATGCCCAGTCGGATCCGGCGAGTTTGGAGGGACGAGGGCTCCGGCGATCCGAATTGGTTCAGGCCCTGGAGCAGGGGAGTCAGGCCGAGACCTTGGTGATCATTGATGCCTGTTTCAGCGGGCAGTCCTCCGAAGGGAAGGCCCTCGCCGAGGGAATGCAGCCCGTGGTGCCAGATCGTGTGGCCGAAGAATTTCGCCCGGCCAGTTCAACGATGGTCATGGCGGCCGCGGAGAGCGACCAATTTGCGGGAGCACTTCCGGGAATGCAAAGACCAGCGTTTAGCTATGTGCTCCTGGGAGCGTTGCGGGGTTGGGCCACTGGAGGCGGGGAGGTAAGAGCCTCCGATGCCCTTCAGTATACCCGTCAGCATCTCCGCTTGCTAGATCACGAACAAACACCGGCATTTGTGGGCGACGACCAGGTGGTATTGGTGCGCGGAACCTCGGAGCCCGAGCCCCACCTGGCCTCATTGATGAGGGCGGCGCTGCGGGGGCCGGAACCAGCGGAACGGCCATCGGCACCGCAGGTGCCGGAAGAGATCTCAGATCCAGCGGTGCTACACGTGGTAGACGTTGAGCCCTCGCCAGCTTCGCTCTTCGTCGACGGCGAGCAGGTGGGACTGGCGCCGGGACAGTTTGTGGTGCCTTCGGGGCGTTCCGTGACCGTACGGATCGAAAGTCCTGGGCATAGTGCTTACGAATCGACGATGGAGATCGAAGCGGGGGAGCTGGAGCAGCTACGAGGCGTGCGCCTGAAAGCACTGCCGGCGAAATTGTCTGTCGAGGCCAATGTACACGGAGCGGAGATCCTCATCGATGGCAATGTAGTGGGCCAGACCGTCCTGGGTAGGGCGGTAGAAGTTGAGACGCCAGCGACGGGGCGAGAACTCTCGGTTCAGTTGGAGGGCTATCGCACGGAGCGCCGGGATTTGGAGCTGTCTCCGGGGTCCAGAGAGACAGTGAATGTGGAGATGGAGGTGGGCCCGGCGGAGACGATGCCCGAGGGGTATGTAGAGATCCCGTCGGGGACATTTATGCAGGGCTCGCCGACGAACGAGGAAGGGCGAAGCGCATTTCAAGGAGTCGAACAACAGCGACGAGTAACGATTAGCCGGGGATTCTGGTTGAAAGCGACACCTGTGACACAGGGAGAGTGGAGAGAGGTGATGGGAAACAACCCATCAGGCTTCAGCTCCTGTGGGTCGAGTTGTCCGGTGGAGCAGGTGAATTGGTATGAGACGGTAACCTATCTAAACCGTCTTTCGGAGCGAGAGGGATTAGAGACCTGTTATGAAATATCGGGATGTACGGGGACGATAGGAGAGGGATGCCCGTCGAAGTGGGGATCGTGTGAAGGCTACCAATGCAGAACGGTGGACTTTAAGGGATTGGACTGCGAGGGATATCGACTGCCCACGGAGGCGGAGTGGGAATATGCGGCGAGAGCAGGGACGACGGGAGCGAGGTACGGAAATCTCGATCAGATCGCCTGGCTCAGGGGTAGTGCAGGAAATCAAACGCAGCCGGTGGGGCAAAAGACTCCCAATGAATGGGGGCTCTACGATATGATCGGAAATGTGGAGGAGTGGACAGGGGATTGGCATGACTCATTTGAGTATGAGAAAGGAAGTGCCATAGACCCAACAGGTACTTTCTATGCAAGGCATCCCAACAAGACTGTTCGGGGTTGTAGCTGGAACGGCTTCGAGAGCAATTGCCGGGCAGCCCACCGCACTTCTGCGGACCCTGCAGACCGGCGAAGCCAAAGAGGGTTTCGCGCAGCACGAACCATTCCTTGCGACGAGAGTTGCGAGGAAGAGAGGCAGCGATTGAGAGCCGCCGCGATGCCGCCCCAGTCCTCCGGTGGCTGCGCCAGCAGTTCGTCGAGTGGTTTTATTCTTTTCTTTCTCCTCGGACTCGGCAGTACCTTTGGAAGGCGTTGGACCGCCCACAGCAATTTAGCGAGAGGGAAGTCTCGAGATAAACGGACCTGACAGAAAAACGGACCGAAATAAACGAGAGCCCTGGTTCGGAGGCGGGCCCTGAGTAGTAAGATACTCCCGGTCGAAATCATCGCAGTTATTGGAGACCATCTGATGAGTAGTTGGAAAGAAGAGATTCGTCGTCGGCCCATTCCGTGGATCATGGGACTGGTTTTGTCGGCAGGGATATGCTTCCCCGCTCTGGTGGCCGCCGACGAGGGAGAGTCGCTGGAAGAAAAGCTCGCCGCCTATGAGGAGATCTCCCTCGCCGTCGACGACGACGAGCTGATGGCCACGATCCAGAAAAAAGAGAGGGCTCTCGATGAACTCGGCCGGCTCTACGGTGCGGCTGCACGTGAAGCAGACACCGATGATGCGGCCGAAAAATGTTTTCGCCTGGCCGAATTGCGCCGCAAATTCGCCACGGAAGTCCAGGAGTTGGATAATCCCTTCGACGAAGGTAGCGAAGACCATTCGAGCTTCGAACAAGACGTGCAGTTTATGGCCAGTCACGGTCAATTGATGGAGGCTTCAT
>SLPW01000194.1 GCA_007131755.1 Myxococcales bacterium
AAGTCCATCACCTCACCATAGACGGTGCCCGCTTCATTTTCCGCCCAGGCGCGCACGTAGAACTCCGCTCCCGGATAAAACTCCCCGTACATTGTCGCGAATTCGTCCCCTTCCAACTCTTCGTCCACTTCGATGCAATGACCATCTCCCTCTTCGGGTTGAAAGTCCGCATCGGTGTGAATACAGAATCCGTACTCCGTCGCCGGCGGATCCCCCGCATCGATGAGTTCGCCGCGAAGCGTGACGCCCTCACTACGGATCTCCTCGACCTCCAGAGTCGCCACCTGCGGGAGCTCCCCCTCCTGGCTCACGTCACCGGTGTCGACGTCTCCCGTATCCCCATCCGGCCCCACTTCTTCCACTCCCACATCACCGTCGTCGGGAGGCGCCAGGTCATCCAGGTCGGCGAATAAACCATCGCATCCGACCACGAAGAAGAATGCGATACAAATCGCAGATATACACCGCGCATTGGGAGAGGCAATAAGACACTTCATTCTTCATCCTATCCAAAAAAATTCTGAGCCCAGGTACATCGTATTGTAATCAGAAATGGGGCCCGACTCCAAATCACATTGTCGACCTTCGTAGACAGTACAACTCGGCCCTCCCCGTTGGCGGCTGGCGATCATACACAACTACGAACGACAAATTAGAAAGGAAAAAGAGGAATCGGAAATCGGAAGTCGGAAGGAACCAATCGCCGCTGTGAGTGGTGCTCGAAGGAAGTTCGCTTTTCGAAGTCGGTATTGATGACAACAAATCACATCAACCCTCCGACGTCGCGCGCTGTTTTTCAATTTCCGATTTCCGACTTCCGATTAGTTTTTTTCCCCTTTAGTTGTTTTAGTTGTTTCCCGCCGATATTCGCCTCGCAGCGATAGGACAAAACCATCACCGACTTGTGATCAATCGTCAGCCGTTGGCGGGGAGGTGGCCGCGAGTGCTTTCTACGAGCGGTCGGAGGGGACACGGAGTAAGCTACTCACGTTGATAGCCCCACGGCTACCCCCTCCGCCTCGCGCTGCACGGTCACCTTCGTGAGCCTACCGAACGCTTACCGCTCACCGCTTTTGACGCCGACTGGTCCATCAGTGTAGTATTTTGTTTCTCTACTTCTGATCGCATCGCTCAAAAATGAATTGCGGGTATACGAAAATGGGCGCCACATCGTCACCACTGACCGATCGGCTCAACACCGTCCACTCCGATTGTCCACACCAGATCCGCACCGAGGTGATCGAGGCGATGCTCGACCAGGTGTCGGGGCATGCGGCGATGTTCTTCAAGACCGTCTGCGACGAGGATCAACGCTATTATACCAGCGCCGTCATCTGCGGCGACGACCGACAGTTGATCCAAAACTGGCTCTTTCCCTATGGCCAGGGGCCAGCCCTCGATGCTCCCTGGTTTCCGGAATATATCGACACCGAAAGCTTTCGACGCTTCTTGCGTGTCCGCAGCCACTTCGATGACGACGACCTCCTGTCCTACGAGGTAAACCGGACCGTGATATTGCCGGCTCAGGTCGGCGATCAGCTTCGGAATATCGTATGTGATGGCGATCGATTCTTGGGTTGGATCGGCATGTTTCGCCGTGGCCGGAGCGAGCGGTTTCGAAAAGACGAAGAAGAAAGCCTGAACCTCGGGCTTCCGGCCATAAGAGCTGCCCTGGCAGCAGCGGAGTCGCTCGAACGTGAGCAGCTCGACGACGAATTATTCGCCGTGGTGAAACCGAACGGAGATATCGAGCACGCCTCGAAGTGGTTTCGTCGCTGGCTGACTCCCGATCTCGAGGACTATCTCAGGCGTCGCATCGTCGCCACCGACCGGGGGGAAGATCTCTCCCTCTTCCACTCCGGTGGAAAGATTCGGGTCGTGCGACTCGATGGCGCCAAAGGAGTGCGTTATCTGGTGACCGTCGATCGCGCCGAATTGCTTCAACTCGACAGGCTCACCTGGCTGACCGACAGACAGCGTGAAATCGCCGAATTTGCAGCCGCCGGCGCCACGACCACCGAGATCGCCGACACCCTCGGGTTGTCCCAACACACCATCAAGACCCACATCAAGAATATCTACACCCGTCTCGGCATCAGCTCCCGCCTGGAGTTGGCCGACCTCTTTGAGTGACTCATTAAGTGAACCACGACGGCCCGCGCACCCACACCACCCATCCCTATCCCACCACCGCCGGCTGCATCCGCTGCTTGCGATACCTTTTCCACACCCAGATCCCGATGGCCGCAAGATAGATCATCACCAGAACCACAGCCGTCACCATCACCACCCCCGCCTGATCGGGCCGCAGCGCCACCGCCACAAAACCCCAGATCAATGCCAGCGCATACACCGGGTCATCCCACCGCAGGGTGAGCACAAACCCTATCACCGCGCTCACCACCAACATGATACTCGCCCACGCCGCATTGCTGAGCCCCCAGGCGCCCCAATTCCAGAAGTCCAGCAGCGCCGACATTCCCACCACCGTCGCCAGCGTAAGCCAACCCACGTACAGGCTTATCGGAAACCGTATCCACTCCTCCAGCGTCGACTCCGCCGGCCGATGGGCGATCCCCATCGCGTAATACAGCCACACCGCCGTGGCCAACTGCAATACCAAAAAGATCGTTGCCAGCGGAAATACCAGACTCTGCCAGGACACGATCCACCCGAAATTACAGATCATATTGGCGATCAGCGGAATCCGCGCCCCTTCGAACTGGGGCCTATCCCCATATTTTGGCAACGCCTGCACCACCGCCAGCGCCAGCACTCCCAGATAGATCAGCCCCCAGATCGAAAAGGCATACCCCGCCGGAATGATCGGCACATCCCCGAAATACATATCCGAGACCTCGCCGACCGCCATATCCGTGACGGAGACGATATCTCCCGTAAAGATCGCCAGCGGCGGCACCACCAACGCCAGCGCCTTCATCATCTTCGTCTTCACGACAACCTCCCATGCTTCGCTGCAGAGTCGACCCCGCAAAGCTAATCACCACCCCGGGTTTTGAGCCCCGGGTTTTGAGCTTGCGCGAACGCTCGATCCCGCCCGTCCACGGCCCCGGCGTGCCTTGCGCCGCCGGTGAAGAAGACTGGACCGCTACAGCACGAACCGTCCGTCCACGGCCCCGGCGTGCCTTGCGCCGCCGGTGAAGAAGACTGGACCGCTACTGCACGAACCGCCCGTCCACGGCCCCGGCGTGCCTTGCGCCGCCGGTGAAGAAGACTGGACCGCTAGACCCACGCCCATCTCTCGATCCTTGCAATTGCTTCCCCTGTTGATATCATTATCGAGAAAATGATATCAACGGAGACCGTCATGATACGCACCGTAATCTCCATCAGCGAAGACGACAAAAAGTGGCTCGAAGAGCGGGCTGCCGAAGAAGGCATCCCCATGACGGAGGTCGTGCGACGGGCCCTGCATCTGATGCAGGAGGTCGAGAAACGGCAGAAGCCGCCTGTGGAAACTCTTCTGGCTCGCACCAAGGGATTGTGGAAGAAGGGCGACGGCCTCGACTATCAGAGGAGGCTCCGTGACGAGTGGTAAGCCTCGGCGAGGCGTATTATT
>SLPW01000362.1 GCA_007131755.1 Myxococcales bacterium
CCCGCCGGCCCGATGGCCGGCGGGGTTTTTTCGTGGGGCCGTTGGGTTATCAGAGTTCCAGAAATACCAGGTCGTACAGGGAGGGTTCGGTGGAGACGATTCGGATGTCGAATTCGTCGTAGGGCTCGGGCTCGATGGTAAGATCGATGCGATCACCGGAGACGCTCTGGTCGTGGTCCACGGAGAGGCCGGCAAGGTCGAGAACGGAGACGTCCACCGTAGAGGGGCTGCCGTATTGGAGGGTGATCTCGACAAGCCAGGTGACGTCGTCGGAGTCGTCGTTGCTCAGGTAGTAGTAGTCGGGCTGGTTTTCACACAATTTGAGCCCATCATAGGACTGAAGTCCGCCGGAGTCGAACTCGATGAGAGCGGAGTCATTGAAGGTGTGGTTTCCGGCGAATTCGTCGTCCACTACGCAGCGACGCTCCATCATCATCTCGTAGTCATTGGGGGTGTCGGAGGTGACGACGGAGAGGTAGTGAAGGCCCGACTCGTCGGCGACCCAGGAGAGCGATTCGTTGTCGTCGGTGGACCATCCCTGGGCGACACCGAAGCCGTTTTCGATGACGTCGTCGATCTGAGAGGGAGCAAAGAGAGTCATATCGAGGTCGCCCTTATCGTGTTCAAACCACATAACGGCGTCGAATTCGTCATCGCGCACCAATTCGATGGCGTAGACGTCGCGATCGTCTGTGGAGCAGATGGCCTTGTCGTCGAAGATGGCGAAGTCGCTGGTGATGAGAATGGCGTCGCCGGGAGTGGTATGTTCGCCCTCACCGGGACAGAGGCCGCCGGAGGAGAACCCGGTGATGTGATAGGGCAGATCAGATCCGACGACGCGAATTTCCACAGGGCCCGGGCTGTCGATGACAGCCATGGAGACCCCGTGGCAGGGATATTGTTCGACGTCGACGGCGCTGCCGTCGTGGGTGATGTCGACGCGGGGGCTGAGTCCGGCGGGATGAGAGACGAGGAATTCCACGGATTCACCATCTTCCACTTCGTAGAAGTGGTATTTGGGGGCGTCCTCGCAGACGCGGTAGGACTCCCACTCGATAATGGAGATGGGAGCGGCCTGAGAGGGAGAGCTGAGGTCGATGCCGTCGTCACGGCATTTTTCGTCGTCCGGAGAATAGGCGACGAATTGAAAGAAATAATCGTCGGGGGCACAGACGACGGTGTCGTCGCCGGTCTCGTCGGCGAAGGCGCACAGCGCGTAGGAGACGACCGTGGAGTCACCGGGGTCGAGCAGGGGATTGGGGATGGAGCCGAGAAAGGAGTTGCCGTCGAGCTCGATGACGGCCGTTTCGTATTCCGGGGAGTCCAGGATGGGATCCTCAAAGGTCCAATAGAGGAGGACGCTGTTCCAGTCGCGGTCGCTGTCGACGATGTCGCCTTCGATGGCGAAGGGCTTGGCCGTGCGTTGGGCCGAAAGGGGCTGATGAGCGATGGTATCCTCGAAGGCGCAGTCCCCGTCGGTGGGCTCCGTGGGTTGACCGGGACCGGAGGGAGAGCTCGAGGTGGGGTCATGCATGACGACGGTGACCCGATGCTCGTGGAGATCTTCTTCGTCGTCGGCGGTGAAGAGGACCTGGTGGCTGGTGATCTCTCGTTGTGCCGCCGTAGGTAGCCATTCGAAGGTGCCCTCGAAGTCGTCGGTCTGTTCGAAGTGAGCGCCCTGCGGTGCCGTCTCCGATGGCATGTCGAGGACGACGAGGGGGGCGTGGTCGCTGACGACTTCGACGTCGAAGCGAAGGGGCTCCTGGTTTGTGACGTCGTAGAGCTGACTGGAGCTGGTGACGAATCGGGTGCCCGTGTCCCCGGCGTGGATGTGGACGTTGACGACTCGCTCCGTGGACTTTCCGGCCGAGTTGGTGAGCCTGAAGATCAGCGCTCGGGGATTTCCGTCGGTGACGTCGCTATAGATGGGATCCCACTCGAAGACGGCCGTATTCTGATAGGTCCGGAAGTTGGCACGGCCGGGAGGATCGACGGCTTCGAATTCCACAGCCATATCCTGGGGATCCGTCGCCGTCAGGTGGATGAGGATGACATCCTCGCCGACGGTGTAGTGCTCCTCGGAGCTGACGTCGAGGTGTAATTGCGGCGGCTCGACGTCCGAGGGGTCTTCTTCGGAGCCACAGGCCGCGAGAAAGAGGGAGGTCACGGCGGCGAAGGCGAAGGCGATGATGAAGATTTTTCGGGTCATGGCGACATACTTCGTGGGAATCATTTGTTGTCGAAGTCGTATCTTAGCAGAGGAAAGCTCGGGGCCCCACCCTCGGCGTGACGGTTTGGAAGAAAGTGCAGTCAGTCGCGCCCAGGTGGCCTGCGGAATCTGGAATCTGGGAAGGGGCGGTGCGTTGACAATTCGATGCCGCCATGGCTACCACAGATAGAGTTATCGACCCATCACGCACCCCTGTTATCGGAAAAAATCGTGCTCGACTTACACTCGGCGACGCCACCTCTGGATCGTTCTGTGAGCCTGCGGCGACAGGTGACGGCGCAGGCGATGCAGGTCTTCGGGGGCTGGGGTTATCGGGAAATTCAAATTCCCCTGCTGGAACATTTCGACGCCCTGAAACGGGGGCTCGATGAAGATCAGATCGCCCGAAGTTTTCGCTTCGTCGACCGCGAGGGCAATGTGATGGTGCTGCGGCCGGACGTTACGCCGGCGGTGGCGAAGACCTACGCCTATCAGCTTCGAGGGCTGCCCCTTCCGCTGAGGGTGGCCTACGCAAATAAGGTGGTACGAGTCGAGCGCGCTTTCGGGGCCTCACAGGTGGAGAGCTATCAACTGGGAGCGGAGCTCATCGGAAGGCGCGGAGTGGTGGCGGACGTGGAAGTGTTGCTGGTGGTGCTGGAAGTGTTGGAGAGGCTGGGGTTGAGGCGCTTTCATATCAACCTCGGGGACCACCGGTTGGCTCAGTTGTTGCTCAACGCAAGTGGGGCGCCGCGCAGGATTCGCGCCGAGGTGGAAGAGGCGATCCTGTCGCGCGACCCGGACGAAGTGCGTCGAATTCTGGAAGATCTGGGAACGCGCTCGCAATACGTGGAGTCCATCTCGGTGTTGGCGGGGCTGGAAGGGGGATTGCAACAACTGGACGTCATCGAGGAGATCTTGCCTCGCCATCGCGAACTCGACGAGCGTATTCACTATCTGCGCGAGGTGGAGCGTACGGTCGACGAGTTGGGATACGGCAGGCAGGTGCGCATTGATCTGGGGGAGTTAGATGGCCCCGGGTATTATACGGGGATTGGCTTTAGCGTGGTGTCGGAAGGGGCGAGTCGGCGGATCGCGCGGGGAGGGCGTTATGACGGCCTCATCGGTCAGTATGGGGTCGAAACTCCAGCGGTGGGCTTTTCCTTTTCGTTGGAGACGTTGGTCGAGCTATTGCACCCGAAGATCAAAGGGGGAGGGCGAAAGGGGCGGGAGCACGAGGTGGTGCCCGTATGGGAGGACGCACCGGCGAAGGGATTCGAAGAGGCCCTGGAGCGACGACGCAACAATATGTCGACCCGGATCGTGGCCCGAAACCAGGAGGGCAAAAAATGAGCCGTCGCGAAACTCTGAG
>SLPW01000041.1 GCA_007131755.1 Myxococcales bacterium
ATCGACGCCATCATCGCCACCAGATGGGGTGTACCCAGAAACGACGTCCCATGGGAGGCGGCCAACTTCATCGCCCCCTCCAAAATCCCCGTACAGGCCGCGTTGAAGGCGTTGAGCCGCAAGATCCCACGTTCGTCGAATAGGGCGTCTCCCTTTCCCTCTTCCAGTCGGCGAATGGCCCACCGAATCGAAGCCGACTCCACCACCTCCGCTCGCCAGGTCACCGCCCTCTTTAAATCGTCACAGCTCAACTGCTGATCGTCGCGCGCGCTCGCCTGTTGCCAGGCCTCCTCCAGGATCCTCGTAAACCCCCGTGAGAAATTGCTGCGCTTTAGTTTCGGATAGGCCTCCACTCCCCCATCGGCGTCGCTTTCGTCGATCTCTTCCGACAGCACTCGCAATCGAGCCAACACCTCGTCGACCCGTACGACACCGTCCGTGCCATAGGCGATGATCCGTGCCAGGTCGTCGTCTTCCAATTCCAGCAACGCGATCAACAGGTCGAGAGGCAAAAACATACGCCGCCCCAGCGATTCCAGCCTCGCCTGAAGGCTCGCCATCACTTGCTGCGCTCCTTTATCGAGTCGCTCCAGGCACAACGCCCCGCTGGCATCGAATAGCGGGTCTTTGAACACAGATCTCATCGCCCATTCACTCCCGAATTTCGGGTTCACACATCGCCGCCTTCTTTCCATCCTCCATCCGGCACATGGCCCGATCGGTCCACACTTCGATGGTACCCTATTTGGCGACGATTCGAAATTGGGACGGCGCGATTTTTCCTCCTACCCCTACCATCTCTTGCGCCCCACCCCCTTACACCCCCTTACGAAGCCGCCGATCCCTTCTTTCGCCCTCGGGCCACCAGAAACCCTCCGAAACGACCCAGCGCCGAATCCCGGCCCGCAAACTCCATCAATCGCAGGGCATCCGACACCATCGGCACCTCGAAGGCCGCCGCCGCAGGCGTGAAGATTCGAACCCCCGACCACCCCTCCAACTCCACCTCTTTGGGAAAGTACTCCACGATCTCCTCCGGTCCGTCCCACCGGGTATATACGGCGGACTCCCGCGTGGACTCCGATATCTTCTGGGGTCCGGCGACCCGCTTGGCCAGATAGCGAAGACTATAGGGATTGTAGAACTCCAGAAAGAGCCGGCCTCCGGGACGCACCACCCGACTGCATTCGGCGACGGCCTTTTCGATATCACGCACGTGGGCCAGCACCTTGAAGCTGTACACCACATCGAAGCTGGCTGATTCAAAGGGGAGCTCCGTAGCGCATCCCTCCACCACGTCCAATCCCCGTTTGCGGGCCAATTCCAACATCCCCGGGCTCAGATCGATGCCCTTTGCCCGTCGAGTCAGCGACTCGATTCGATGCAACAACAGCCCCGTGCCACAGCCCACCTCCAATACGTCACACCCTCGCACGTGCTCGCGCAGCAGATCGACCTGCAGATCGTCGATCACCCGATGATATCCGTCGTGACGTTCGCGCTCATACCACTGGGCGAACTCGTCGTAATAACTTCGATTGTCTTTCTGGGCCATCTTCTACGTACTCCGAGGGCAGGATCATGCGCATTGCTTCGACCCTACCCTTGTACCCAGCCGACAATCGCGGTGCAACATCGTCCTGCGCGCCGGTGTAAACGATTTCCATCGACAGTCGTTCCCTGGCCCGGTCCCTGGCCCTCGCCCTGGCCCGTCCTTTGCTGTTGCCTTTTCCGGCTTTTGCTCCTTCCTCCTGGGGATAGCCTGTGGCCCAAAACTTATTTACCGACGCGAAGCAACCTTGGGCCGGGGCCCGGGACCGGGCCGGGGCCAGGGGGGGCTCGACCACATCGAGTTCTTCAACTAATCAAGGTGGTTCATTCTCGTTGGGCGCCGGTCTGCCATCGACCTCTTATCAATCACCAGCCGGCACCACCCTCACATCGACCCCCGCCGGCTGGGAGTGGTGGATGGTCCTGCGCAACACCTCCAGCTCCGAGTCCTGCTCCACCACCCCTATTCCGTCGGCCTCGAAGCGCTCTTCATGCCAACTTGCGGCGGCGCGATGAGCTTCGGCGAGGTGGCGATCCTCGGAGGACTTACGCCCGTCTTTGGCGTGCAGCCACATGCGGTCTTCGTGCAGCCTGGCCAATCGCTGGTGCCGACGCTTCAGGCGCCGATGGGTACGGTGCTCCTCATGACTGTTCTCCAACTCTTCCGGAGCTGCCCCCCGGAGGGCATCGAAGTCATTATAGGTCAGCTCCAGTTGGCGATATTGTGCCGCCAACTCCCGCTCGAAGCTCGCAATCTGATCCTCCGTCAATACCCCGAACTCCTCCTCGATCTGCTGGCGCACGTCGTCTCCCGGCGCCTCCCCATCAGATATCCCCTGTGTGCTGCTCGTACATCCCCACGCCAGCAGCAGCACCGACAAAATGGCCCACGAAACTCCACAACTTCTGCATACTTCGTTCATGACTTCCCCCCTGCTCATGATAACATCTGCGGGACTTCAATACGTCCTGTGTACAAGCAGATCCTGGTATTGCGATTCAATTGTCGTGATCACGCAAACGCACTCTCCTCCCTTCCTTTGAACCGATACACCTCCTGATTGTAGTCACTGCTGTGCCGGTTTCGACCTGCTGTGCAATTGTTAGTGTCCCGGTGACAATCCTCTCTTTTTGCACTAAATTGCTCATCGCAACCCTCTCTCCTCATCCCTTCAAGGTGGCACGATGGGAAGAACGGAACGACTGGAACAACCCGAAGAGTTCGGAAAATACCAACTGGTGGCGCGACTTGCTCGCGGACGCATGGCCGACGTCTACAAGGCAAAGAGCCACGGCGTCGAGGGCTTTGAGAAGACCCAGTGCGTCAAGGTCATCCACCCTGCCTTGACCGCCAACGAGCGCTTCGTTCAAACCCTCATTGAGGAGGCCAAGCGCTCCGTGGCCCTTTCCCACGCCAATATCGCACAGGTCCTCGATCTGGGCATGGAGGAGCAACAGCAGCGCTACTACATCGCCGTCGAATTCATCGCCGGTCTCGATCTGGCCCGGGCCATGAACCTGGCCGCCGAATTCGACCATCCCTGGTCGCAGGACATGTCCGTCTTCGCCGCCAGCGAGGTCGCCAAGGCCCTGGACTACGCCCACCGCAGAAAGGACTTCAACTTCAACAACCTCAATATTCTCCACCGCTCTCTGCGCCCGGAGAATATCATGCTCTCCTACGACGGAGAGGTGAAGATCACCGATTTCTGTATCTCCCGTGCCATCGAGGCCGTCGAACCCATTGACGACGAAGATATCATCGCCCGCATTCTCTACGCTGCTCCGGAGGTCGTGCGCGGTGCGCCCTATACGCGCCAGAGTGATATCTTCAGCCTCGGATTGATGCTCTATGAAATGCTCGCCGGCTTCCACCCCTATCGGGCCGACGACGCTGAAGAGGTGCGCCGCCGCGCCATGGAGGGACGCATCCCTCCCATCACCCGCAGCGCCGACGTCCCCCGCCAGCTCCACCAGATTCTTGAATCCATGCTCGTCCTCGACCCCGCAG
>SLPW01000143.1 GCA_007131755.1 Myxococcales bacterium
TCGCGCTTAGCCCGGACTATCCATGACCGTTCTGCTACGACTTCGCAGATGCCGATGGACACTGGCGCTGAACCGCTCCCTTAAGGTCGCTCTCCCTCCACGATGCGCTGTCACCCGCAAGCGGGTACCCGGTCGGTCGTCATCATCCAGTGTCCATGCGGCCCGGACCCGCAAGCGGGTACCCCGTCTCGCGATGAACCTCATGAATAGTCCGGGTTAGGCGTGTGTGTGGGGCGTTGTGTTTTGGGCCAACGTGGATGTGTCGATCTTCGGGGTTCGCGCAAGAACGGCACAACCCCGACGAAGGAGTAGGACATGGGAGAGAGAGAAAATCGCGAAACCCTCGAAAAATATATCCGCTGCATCCACGAAAAGGATACGGAGACGCTCTACGGATTGATCCACGACGACTATGTGGAGGAATATCCACAGTCCGGGGAGCGGATTAAGGGGAAAGAAAACTTCAAGAACGTCTACGACAACTTTCCGAATCTCCCCAGCGTGGAGGGATATAACCTGTTCTGCTGCGGTGATCTGGGGGTGGTGGAGATGCTCCTCGACTACCCCGACGGCGGCACCTACAACGTCTGTGATATCCTGCACTTCAAGGACGGGAAGATCGCCCATAATCGGATGTACTTCGGAAAGTCCTTCGAAGCCGCCGACTGGCGTTCGCAGTGGGTGGAGATGATGGGAGACGACATCGAGGAAAATTATGAGACGCGACCGAGGGCATAAGGAGCGGTCTCGGCGCTCGCCACGAGAGGTCCTCGACGACCATCTGGAGCTGGCCCGGAGCTGGGATTTCGAGACGGATCTGAGGCGAAATTTCGCCGACGATATCGTGTTGATGACCAGCTACGGCGTCTACCGGGGAATCGAGGGCCTCCGGGCGAAGGTCGAGCTGCTGGACGAGCAAATGCCCGGGGGCCGCTGGACCTATCACAACGTGATGGTGGAGGGAAAACTGGGCTTTCTGGAGTGGAGCGGAATCGCCGATAACGGCGCCCGTGTGGAGGACGGGGCCGACTCCTACCTCATTGAGGAGGGACGCATTCGGGCGATGACGATTCACTATTCGGTGATCGAGCCGTAGGTCTCCTCGAGATAGGCGACGATATCGTCGGACTCGTACATCTCGGTGCCCGTATTGGGATCGATGAGGTAGGGGACCATCATCTTTCCGCCGCGCTCGACGAGCTCGGGGCGGCGGGCGCTGAATTTCCCGACGTTTTCGACGCGGTAGTGCAGGTTTAGTTCGTTGAATTTCTCGCGCACTTTGCGGCAGTAGGGAGACATCTCGATATTGTAGAGCACGGGCAATTCATCGGGTTGCTCGCGCTCCTCGAGACCGGGGCGCACCCTCTCGCCACTTCGGCGCACGATGGAGGTGGCCGCTGCGCCGGCGGTATTCACGGGCGCCAAGGTGCGGGACAGCCGCCCTCGGCCCGGGCCGTAGGTCTCGGCCAGATAGGTGATGATGTCCTCAGACTCGTACATCTCTTCGCCCGTATTCGGGTCGACCAGGTAGGGGAATTGTTGCTTTCCACCGTGCTCGTCGATCTGTCGCCGGGTGGGGATCGCTCCCTTGGCGCTGGTGCGGTTGATATAGCTGAGGTCGAGCTCCGTCATCGCCTCGCGTACCTTTCGGCAAAAGGGACAAGCCTCGAAGTCGTAGACCTCGAGCGGCTTTTCGGGGCGTGGAGGGTTGTCGCGGTTCTCCGAGACCACGACCAGCCCCCGAAAGCCGCGCACGGCGCTGGCCGCCAGGGAGTGGACGTCGTCGAGGCTCGAAACCTGAAGGGAGGCTTTGACCATGTCGGTGACAAGCTTGATGGGCTTTTTCATGGGAGGCTCCGTAATGAGAGTCGGCAGAGATCGGGAGGTGGCAATTGGGTAGGGTGTCAGCGGTTTTTCGTCGGTAGTCTGTCTCTGGCCCGGGCCCTCTCCCAGGCCCGTCTTTTGCGGTTGTCTTTTCCGGATCCAACTCTCCCCTCTGGGGGCAACGGTTGCCCAATCCCAATTCGCTGACGCAAAGCAACATCGGGCCGGGGTCAGGGACCGGGCCGGGGCCGGGGAGGATTCGACCACATTGAGTTCTACAACCGATCCAGGCGGATCACACCCAACGAGTTAGCAGGTTTTGTGATGGGACATCAACCAGTATAAGCGCACGGATGGCTCAGTGGTTCGCTCACGGTCCATCGCCGGTCGCCTGCGCCGGTGGTTCGACGGCAAGCGGACAGGCAGTGCGGGACAAATAAAAGAGCAAAAGGGCTGCAAAATCTGCAGCCCTTCGGGGTTGAGCGCATAATCTGCGCTATATGGGTTCAGGGATTACCACCAGGCGACGGCGGCGGCGTTGGCAAATCCCGTGATGATCAGAAGAGTCACCAGGGCGGCGGCAGCCAGTACGGCGATGCCAATGGCGATGTTGCGGCGGTTTTCCTGCGCCATGTAGCTGGCAGCCCAGTCATCGTCAGTGGGGCGAATATTGGTTTGTCGGGTCGTCATTATGTACCTCCGTTGGTGAGGGTCAGGTTGTACGGTTCAATACAGGAGCAAGAACCGATCCAACGGAGAATTGTTTTCGTATTTTCAATCCACCGCCCGTCCCATCTCGGTGGTGATGATGGATCACATCTCCCCCTTCGTCCCGCATTCGCCGGTAACTCAAGGCGAAATCCATGCTTGACTTCACACAAATGCTGCCGGCCTTGCCCGGACACCATGCAATTGGAAGGCCCGTAATTCGGGCGTACGTGCTCGAAATCTTTGGCGGTTTCTATGCCGAAGGTGGTTGGGTGTTACGTCAGGAAGCGAACGTCTGAGGAAAACAACGACAACTGCAAAAGTAGAAAATAGAAAGTTCGTCGGAAATCGGAAGTCGGAAATCGGAAGGGACCATTTGCCGATGTGTATGGTGATCGAAGGCAATTCGCTATACGAGGTTGGTGGTAACGGCAACCATCGCATCTACTCACTCGAGTCGTGGACGTTTTTTCCGATTTCCGACTTCCGATTCCTCTTTATCCTTTTTCATTTGTCCTTCGTAGTTGTGTATTGTCCTTCGCAGTTGTGTATGGTCAGGAGGTCTCGGTGGTAATGAAGAGCCCGGCCAGGGCGATATAAAAGAAATACTGGATGGTCGTGACGGCGATGAATCCGAGGCTGAAGGCGACCACGAAGAGGGGGTCGGTGATGGCGGCGCTTAGGTCGCCGCCGGGGACCAGGGAAGTGAAGGCCAATCCAATGGCCAGGGAGATGAGGAAGAGGGCCACCATATATCCCACCACAACGATGGCGTAGAGGGTGGAGTGTGCTGAGATCTGTCCCGGAGCTTTGAGGAGTGCTCGAAAGATCGACTCCTTTGCAGCGGTGCCCAGATACAGGGCGGGCAATAAGAAGAGGGCCGCAAAGAGGCCGGGGAGGATGCACGCCATCAGCCCAATCATGACGGCCAGATAGTAGGCGATGGCCAGCGGGAGGGCCGTAAGAAGGTGGTCGAATAAGATATCCGTTCCCCCGTCGAGGGTGCGCACATGATCGTCGTCGCTCA
>SLPW01000083.1 GCA_007131755.1 Myxococcales bacterium
ATCGCTGGTCAGGGAGTGCCCCAGGATTGGCCGCGGGCCTACGAGCTGCACAAAAAAGCCTGCGAAGGTGGAAATATGAACGCATGTTCGAGCGTGGGTTTTTCTTATGCCTACGCCCGAGGCACGCAACAGAATGTGAGTCGAGGGATCAAGCTGATGGAGAAGGGATGCGAAGGTGGAGATGGGTTCGGTTGTTTCACTCTGGCTCAGATGTACTACTGAAACGAGAAGATGTCGGAGGCAGCAAAATTCTACGAAAAAGCATGTATGGCGGAACCGCCACAGGAAGAGGGATGCAACGGCGCGGGGATGCGATACCTCCATGGCGAGGGGGTGGAAAAAGATCGGGATAGGGCCATCGAATTATTCGAGAAGGCCTGTGAGCACGGTTCGATGTGGGGATGCAATAATCTGGGTGTGCAATATAATGAAGGCACCGCGATACGACAGGATAAGAGGCGGGCCAGACAGCTCTTCGAAAGAGCATGCCAGGGTGGGATCGAGAACGCCTGTGAAGCGCTGGAAGGGCTCGATTAGCCCGTAGCTTTCCAGTCTGATTCACCGGCGACGCAAGGCCGCCGGGGTCTTTTCCCTGCGGTGCGCTCGGGCTAGCTTTCCAGTCTGATTCACCGGCGGCAAAAGGCCGCCGGGGTCTTTTCCCTGCGGCGCGCTCGGGCAAACCGGTCGCCCTTGGGCTAGTGGTACTCGACAGAAGTCTTAAACCACTCTTCGCCGGTCCTGAGCGACGATCTCTTTGTCGTCTATGTTCGACGATGCACAAGCATCGCCTCACTTCGACGACTTCGACCTCGTCGCCCAGTCCTCGCCGAATACGGCTGAGAACTTCCGCCGAGCACCACTAGGGAACGCCTATCTTCCGGAGGAGATCCGACGCCAGCGGATCGAAGACCGGCCTGTCGGGAAATCGCTCGCGCAGAGCTTGCTTCAGGCGTCCCGGGTCGAGGGAGAACCCGGTGACGGCCGTCGGGTTGTAACTTATGCCCACCACCTCTGTGGTTCGAGCTGCGCGGACGTCCCAGCTTTTGCGCAGTCTGTGCCAGAGCGCTGCTTCGGTGTGGATCGCCGTCGGGTCCGCCACATATAGGCGCCGCCCCGTTCCCAGAGCGAGGAGCTCCTCCACGACCCGATCGCTGACCAGGCCGGGGATGGCCACGGCCGCCACGGTGGGCGACCACCTCTGAGCAAGCTCTTCAAGCCCCACCACGGCGGACGCCGTCTGTAGCGACAGGACTCCTTCGTCGCCGTCCACTACCACCACACAACCCTCTTCCAGAGCTCGGTCCATGGCCTCGCGGCCGCGCTCATCGCCGTCGTCGATGGCCGCGATCCCCAGCCGGGACACCAGGTCGTCAGTCTTGTCCACCACCTCCGAGACGTCCCGGCCGCAGATGGCCCCCGTGGCCACCACCACCTGGCCTGCCACGTCGGGATGAGCCCCCACCACCCGCCCGTAGGCGCCGTCGACCCACACCGAGCCCGGACCCGATTGAGCCAGCGCCTCCACGGCATCCACCAACTCTCGGCGGTGGCGCAGTCCACTCAATATGACCTCGCCAGCTTCGAGGACCCGGCAGACGAAGACCTCACCCAGCGGCGTCGTAAACCCCAGTGATTTTACGTATTCAAAGCGCGCCGTAGACTGACGAATCGCAGCCTCCGACGTGGCCACCCACTGATCTTCGTCGACGAAGACCGGCGGCTTCTCCGTCCCCAGCAGCAGATCCTTCGGCTCTCCGTCAATCCCGGCCGACACCAGCGCCGGAGGCGCGGTTCCCAGGCGTCGACGAAGCTGCATCAGACGATTGAGGGCCGTCGTCTTTCCGCAATTCTTGGCCACACCGACGATGGCGAGGCGTCGAGTCCCCGCGATATCGTCGATGGACGTCATGGCAATATCAATCCGACTCGGCGGGCTCCCACTTCAACTCCTCCACCCCGTCGAGTCGGGGATGGCCGTCACGGAAGTCCTCGAGGCCGAGCCCGTTGTCGTCCATATACTGAAGGGTCTTGGCCAGGACATGGATCGACGCCAATACGTCGCCCGTATGGCCGGCCTCGGAGATGGTGTGCATATTGCGGATCGGAAAGCCGATGGACGTCGCCGCCGCATCGACGCTGGCCAATACGGCGGCCATGGCGTCCGTTCCCGTATCGCGACCACAGACGTCGCGCTGGATGGGGATATCGAATTCTCTGGCTGTGATCTCGAATTGCTGGTTGAGAAATTCGCTGGCCACGGATCCCACGGACAGCGTAAACCCCTCGCCCATCTCCAGCGGCGTATAGCGCTTATCCCCCACTCCGGGGGCGGCGACGTAGTCGTGATTGACGTCGACTCCCACCACCACGTCCGGCGCGAACTCTCCGGCCAGAACCCGGCTTCCGAATCGACCGATCTCCTCGTGAGTGGCGATGGTGAACAGGCAGCGCAGGTTGTCCAGTCCGCCCTCCTCGGCGATGATCCGCGCCACCTCGGCGGTGACGAAGCAGCCCAGCCCGTTGTCCAGATAGGCCCCGGTAAAGGTATCCTCTCCGAACCCGCGCCGAATCGGCCGGTCCAGCAAGATCGGGTCGCCAGGGCGAATCCCCAGCCGCTCGATCTGATCCTTTTTGTCGTCGCCGTGGATATGCAATTCCAGGTAGAGCTGCTGCTTTTTGACGCCCTTTTTTCCGCTGCGAAGCGCAGCGTCGGCGAAGTGGATCGCCCCCAGGGCCTCGATCGTCCCACCCCGAAGCTGGCGATAGGCCCCCGGGTTGTCCGGATCTTCACTGAATAGCGTCACCTCGTGACCCAGCAGGGTCAGGGGCAGAAAAGAATCACTATTGATCCAGATCTTTCCATCGTCGCCGATGCTTCGCACCTGCATGCGAATCTTGTCCGCATGGCCGATGATCATCACCGTCAACTTGTCGGCGTCCTCCGGCGCCGTATCCAGCACCAGCCCGGCGTTGCCCCGAAACTGGTGGATCTCCCACCCCTTTTCCATGAACTCTTCGAATCGGGGCTTGAGCACTCCATAGGTCATCGCCCCCTCGAGTCCGACGGGACTGGGGGCAGCCAGAATCTCGCGCATAAACGCAAATTGATCTTCCGGCATCGACTCTTTCCAGGGCTTTTTATCATCACTCATAGATCATCACTCTCCCGGTTCCCGTTAATTTCTCGGCCCCACCCTAATCGCTGGCACCCGTCGATGGCAATTTATTTCTGCATCAGCCTCGTGGCGGAGCGGAAAAGTAGCGGGGCAAGCCCGCCGAAAGAACATGGGTGGGTGGCTCTGTGCTAGCTCTTCAGTCTTTGCTCACCCGCGGGACAAGCCTCGCGGGGGCCGCTCCCGTCGAGGAAACGCGGCGGGACAAGCCGCGCGGGGGCCGCTCCCGGAACCGGGCAGTTCCCGGTTGCCCGAGCCGGTCCCAGATTCCGCACCTAATGAGGATAGCGAGCCCGTCGAGGCGCGCGAAGGGCAAGGAGCCGCGCCGGTCAGGGCGCAGTCGTAGCAACGCTACGTCGAGCACCTGACGGGTGATGGCGAC
>SLPW01000030.1 GCA_007131755.1 Myxococcales bacterium
CAGACCAACTCCCCGGGAGCAAAGGTGGTCTCACAGAGATCGAGCGCCTCGTCACAGGCCTGCTCACAGACGGAGTCCTCACAGTCGTCGACGCAACTCTGCCAGATGGTAGAGCACTCCATTTGTCCGACGACGCGTCCGGCGACGAGGGTGTTTGTGGTATCATCAGTCCCGATTCTTCCGGGCCCGAAATAGACCCAGTCATCGATCCTCCAACTGCCGCAATCCCACCGGGCCTGGGGAGCGGTGTCGGTGGTGCTGGCACTGAGGCGGGGTACGTCGACGACTTGGATGTCATCACTGATATTGTCTAAGGGGATGATAGAGATGGTATTTCGTCCACCGCTGTCGTCCTGGCCAAAGGCGGTGTAGAGATAGGAGATTTCCTCGTCGTCCGGGTCTGTGGCGGTCTGAGTACAGGGGGCGTTTCGCTCTCCGAGATTATCACCGGTATCGGGTAAGTTCGCGACGACCGCCCAATCGCCCAGAGCGCCCAATTTCAGAGGGCAGGTGTCGTAGAGGCCGGGCTCGCATATCTTGTCGGGATCGGGGTCCACGAATTCTCCGGTGTCCAAAAAGGAGGTCTCCGTCACTTCAGCGACCAGTGTTTCACTTCCCGATGGGGCATCGCCGTAGGGGCTTCGATAGACGCGATAGCCCAGAGCCCGGTCTACGTATTCCCATGAAAGGGCCAGGTGGGCCGAGGCATCGCCGTCGCCGCCGGGCAGCTCGGGAACTCGCAGGACGATCGGGTCACTGGGTAGCGATTCACCCCCCGGATTGACGAGGTCGTCAAAGGCAAAGACCGCGGAGATGCGGTAGACCCAGGCGCCAGGTTCCAACCCCGGCTCCGATGAGTCCAGGACCTGCAAGTCCACGTCATCAATTCTCGGTGCCGCCTCCGGGTCGAGCACCTGGGCTCGAAGGACTTCATTTCTCGCCCACGTCCCGTCGCTGCCGCCGGACATGAACACAAAACGGCCCACATGGGCGGCGCCGGCCATGGTAAGCGACCACTCTTGCCAGCCATCACTTTCGGGCGAGGGGAGACGAACGGGGCGCCGTTGCTCAACCCAGCCCTGGTCGTCGATTTCTCCGAACCGGTCCAGCCTCGCCGTTTCGATGACGCTCTGGGCATTGCCGAGCTCATCTTCGCCACCGATGGCGTAGAGATAGCGATCCCCCGTCGTGGCACGTCCCGGCAGGGCCACCAGCCCACGACGGGGAAAATTTAGGGCTGGACCTTCTTCGGCGATGCGGAGCCTGTCGCCGATATCGACTGCTCTGATCACGGAGAACTCATCGGTGACTTCTGTCTGGGCAGTTCCGTTGACCTCGGCGCTCTGGCTCACCATCACGACACACCTGGTACCCACCGGGAGGTTCTCCGAGGAGACCGGGAAGGTCGCTTCGACCTCCTGATCGCCGAGCACATTCACGTCTGGTGCGGCCACGATGAAGGGGGTTTCCTCGTCAGGGAGAAGACATTCGTAGGTCACCTCCAGGCCTTCGCGAAAATGATCGCCCGCGATGGTCACAGGTTGGTCAGAGAAGTAGCGAATTCTCCTCGGCGTCACATCGTCGATGCGAGGGGGAGCGGAGGCGTCGTCGACAACCCAGAGGGGCTGCTCTGTGATACCCACGGCGCCATCCCCATTTACCACCACCACGTCGTAGGAGCCGCTGGGAAGCCCCTGGGGGATCACCGCCGTCAGTCGCTGGGGGCTTTGAACTCCGATGCTCGACAGAGTGTGAGCCAGTCCGCCTGCCTGAGGGCTGAGATAGATTCGTGGGATGCCCTCAAATCCCTGGCCCTCAATCTCTACCGTCGTATCGACCAACCTCCATGTGGCCGATGGTTCCACGCTATCGACGTCGACGGTCAGTTGGTCTTCGATCGACAGGGAGCCGACGAAGGCGTCGGGGCAACCCTGGGAGTCTTCCAGATGGATTTTGTAGGAGCCGGCGTCGAGTTGGTTGGCGGGAATCTCGGCATCGATGCGATGGGGGGCCAGGAGGGGATCGTATTCGAAGCTCAACTCCGTGGCGGCTGCGTTGGACTCGTCGATCAGGCGCACACGGGCCACGGCTTCGCCACTGTTCACGTTGGCCACGTAGAGATGAAGGGGAGTTCTAATGCCCTGATAGGCGACGGGCGGATCACTTCCCAGAAGAAGCGAAGGTCCTTCGGCCACGGAGAGCACCCCGTAGGCAGAGTCCTCGTATCCGTCGGGGTTGATCACTGCCACGGTATACTCCCCAGGTTGGGGAAAGCCGTCTAAGGTCACTTCGATTCGATCCCCATCGTCGGCCACGAGAGCGGAGAGGACCTCCACGGAAGTCCCGTCTTCGGTGGAGGTCACCTCGACCGTGGCGCCGTCCATAAAATACGCCCCCAGCACCAAGAAGGAGTTGCTCGTGGTGCAGACCACTCCATCGTCCACTCCGTCAATTTCGGGAGGGAATTCACAGGAGGGGGCGTTGGGACCGGCGCTGACAGCTCCCGAAGGGCAGGGTTCACAATGACGATCGGTGGTCCTGGTGCCCTCCTGGGCCACGAACTCGTTGTCCCCGCAATCGGTCCATGGTTGACATGCCGTGGCTGGATCACCACCGTCCCAGGTGCCCTCCTCGCAGGCCATCGCCTCCGCCGTTCCTCCCGGGCAGTAGGTGCCTGCCTCACAGGGCTCGCAGTACGGCCCCGCTGTGCCCGGCTCGCACTCCAGGGGCTGGGTGTCGTCGCCGCAGCCGAAACCGATGCATACAAGAGCCGTCAGGAGGGCAAACGAGAAGACCTGCTTCGGAAACCATTCGGGAAGAAATACGTACATGGGGACGAGCCTAATGAACGGAGGAGATGGTCGAGGCTGGCGATGAGACGGTGCAACCGCGAAAGGGTCTTGGCCTGGCGCCATAGTAGCGATGCTTCCCCCCCGGACAACCCGGGCCAGCTCCCTCAGGAATAGTAGTGCGTGACCCCGGGATCCTTGAACAACAGTCGGCCGGGGTCTTCTCTGCGGGCTCAGTCGTGGTTGGTCGACTCCGTTGGCGTATCCTCCCACTCTTCGAGGGGCGGGGGCTCGTATTCGATGACGTGCACCTGGTACGCCCCTCTGAGCTGCGACAGTTGATTGGCCGTAAATCCAATTGCGCCCAAAACGGGCAGAGACAGGAATAGGCAGGTGACCACGGTGATCGTCGCCCGTCGATCCCAGCCCCCCTTCAAACCGCGGGCGATCATCATGATACTGGCGAGGAGCAGGACCCCCATCGCCAGGCCGATGAGGATACTCAGTTCGCCGAAGATGTCGGCGACAAATTCCAACGATGGCGCGCGATTCTCTGGTAAGGTTATGACGATGGCATCGTGTGCTTCGTAAGCCACCAGTCCCACCGTGGCAAGGGTTGCGCCGGCGACACAGATAAGTGCCGTCAACGCCCCCGCAAGGCGTTTCGACAACTCCCCGTTGGTCGACTCGTCGACGCGGCGTCGAAATGTCACTAGTACACGGCCACAGTGATTCTGAGCAGTTGACGCCGGTCCTGGACGACG
>SLPW01000396.1 GCA_007131755.1 Myxococcales bacterium
CGACGGATGAAGAGCAACCCAGTCCCGTAGATAACAGCGTATGACGTCGATTGGTCAGCGTTTTTCGCTGAGCTTTCGTGAGCTCTGCCGCGTCTTCGTGTTCAGCGGTCAGCGCTCAGCGTGCCGTGCCTTTAGCGCTTCGCGTCTCTACGCTCCGTGTCCTCCGCGAAGCGTGGCGATCGCTCCTCGGTTCCCGATTGTGAATGTCCGGACCGTTCGGCGTGGAAGGCGTGGAGACGCTGTGGCACGGAGGCGCGGAACGCAAAACGCTGCCTCGCGGCAAAGGAGCACTGGGACACGGTGGCACGGAAGAGCCCACGGAGCATCGCTGATTACGCGGCGAACAACTCGATCGAGGTGGCTTCGAACGGTCGCGGAGCATGTCGGCTATCCGTTGCCGAATCGGCCCCGGAAGCCGTGTGCATTGAAGCCGAGAAAGCATCGTTCGGAGCTTTCGCAACGATTTGAGCACTGACCGCGGCCCCCGAAGCAGTACACCTGGCAGGGAGCATCCATCATCCCCGGTCGAACTATATCTTCCTCAGGGCAATACCCCGGTTTATGTCCCGAGTTCGCATCAATTCGAGTGACCATTGCCCGGTTTTCCACTCATCTGGGCCTCGGTTCGCGTGTCCGAAGCGACCGTTTTCTTTCTCGTGGCCTTTCGGCGTTCACGCCGTCGCGTTACACTGTAATTCGCGAGGCTCATGAATTGTTCGGGTTAGGACCCGAAAACATCTCACCGGCTCGGGGGGGGGACCGGTGCCATATCGGCCTGATCACACGGCCTGTCTGCTTTTTCGAGTTTTTCGGTGGTTGTAAATATTATAAAGCTACTTCTTTGCTTGAGGCCAGTCAGGAATATTAATATGTTTACGGGTCATCTTAGGAGAGGAAAACCCCCATGTCTGGCACGTAATATCCAGCGTTCCGAAATGTGTGTCTTTTTGGCCGCGGGGTTGTTTTTTGTGGTGCTGCTTTCTGGGGCGGAATCGGGCGGGATGAGTGAAGGAATGGCATCGGAAAGTATTGATTCAAAAAGTTATATTTCGGGTGGCGGTAAATCGTGTGAGCAACATGAAGGCTGTGATACAGGTGTGTGTAAATACGGGGTCTGTTCTCAACCGTTCGTTTCTGTGTGGGATACAAAAAAAGACGGAGCATCCGAAGACGACCAGATAAGGTTGCCACTTGTCTCCACGGGGAACTACGACTTCACTGTCGAATGGGGCGACGGTACGAGTGACCAAATCACTAGTTATGACCAGGATGAGGTTCTTCACACATATCCTGAGCCCGGTGAGTACACCGTTTTAATTACGGGAATCCTTGAAGGATGGTCGTTTCGCGGTGAGGAGATTTCGGAATGGGTAGAAGATCCCGGAATGAGAATGACAGGCTGTGGTGATGAGGTGTGGTTGCAGGGATATATCGATCGCTACTACCCTGAAACAGATGCAGCAAAGATCGTCGAAATTAAGGAATGGGGTGTCTTGAGATCTGGGAATGAGGACGGCTTCTTCTATGGAGCTTCAAATTTAACGATAACTGCCGAAGATTTATTGTATATGGAGGATGTCACAAATATGGAGCGTGCGTTCGATGGCTGCACATCCATCGACATCGTTCCGTCCATGAATGAATGGGATATGTCGGCTGTAAAAAATATGTCGAGGATGTTTTACGGCGCCACATCGTTTGATCAGGATATCGGGAATTGGGATGTTGGCTCCGTAGAGTATATGAGAAGTATGTTTCAAGGTGCTTCAAGTTTTGACCAGGATATTGGGGGGTGGAGTGTCAGCTCCGTGGAGTGGATGGGAGGGATGTTCATGGGGGCATCGTCATTCAATCAAGATATCGGCGGGTGGGATGTATCATCGGTTCGAGTGACCAATAACATGTTTCGAGAGGCGGCGTCATTCAATCAAGATATCGGGGGATGGAATACATCAAATATTCGGCGTATGGAGCAGATGTTTGAGGACGCGGTGAATTTCGATCAGGATATCGGCAGATGGGCTGTCGAGAATGTGCGATCAATGCGGCAGATGTTTATGGGGGCCCAGCAGTTTAATCAGGATATTAGCGAATGGAATACGGCGTCAGTGGAGGAAATGCCGAGAATGTTCAAGAATGCCAAGAGATTTGATCAGAATCTTGGCGATTGGGACATTTCGTCCGTCCATCGGCATACGCCTCGAGTACGGCATAGCATGACGGAAATGTTCATGGGCGCACGGCTGTCCACGGAAAACTACGATGCCATTCTAAATGGATGGGCAGCACAGGATGTCAACGAGAGGCTTACGTTTCATGGTGGTAATTCCGAATATTCGCCGCAGGCAGACGACGCGAGACAAAAGCTCGTCGAAGAATTTGGTTGGACGATTAACGATGGAGGGAGAGCTGAATAAAAGGGCGAGTCTGGCAAAAGGACCCCATGCCCCAGCCTTTACGAAGAAATCCGAGGTTGTAACGAGCAAATTCACCACGTCCAAATTCCGCGAGACCCATCATCGGTGGAACCCGAAGCGTGTACGAGTAAACGGTCTTCGCCATCCCATGTGGGAAATCCCCGCGGATTTGTCCCCACCACTCGTCGTACGATTTGTTCCCACCACTCGTCGTTCGGAGCTTTCGCAACGATTCGATCTCCGGGCACCCTTCGTGCCGTCGCCTGCTGTCCGGTGGCGGCGGGTCAAGCCCGCCGCCACCAATAAAAGGGGGGTGACGCCTGCTAGCTCTTCAGTCTTGGGCTCCGGCGGAACAAGCCCGCCGGGGGCCAGTGAGAGTCGAAGCCAGCCGGCTTGTAGGGGGGCCGGCCATCGGTGAGAGCATGTCGGAGCCACGAGCCTTTAGCTCTTCAGTCTTGGGCTCCGGGGGAAACCGAGGCGGAGGGGCTACGTCGCAGGTCGAGGGCGTCGGGATCGACTCGGCAAGCTCGTCGGACGGGCAGGCTGCCCGCGCTCCCCACTTACGGTTCGGAGCTTTCGCAACGATTCGATCCCCGGGCACGCAGACGGCGCGTGGCCCGGGGCTGCGGGGTGCGGGGATGGACGGTGGGTGGTAGACGGACGTGCAGTTCGCATCGGAAGCCCTGAGGTGTGCGGCGCGGCCCCGCTGCCTCACAGGGGTTCGGCATCTCCCCACGGCGCAGGGCTTGTGGGGAGAGATTATCGAGGTTGTTCCCATGGGAGGTGCTGTGCGACGTAGGGCACGGAATGTGGGTCACCGCTCGATGTGCCTCCCCGAGAGGAACGAAGGGGGAGGTGCCGAGGGAAACCGAGGCGGAGGGGCCACGTCGTAGATCGAGGGCGTTGGGATCGACTCGGCAAGCTCGTCGGACGGGCAGGCTGCCCGCGCTCCCCACTTACGGTTCGAAGCTTTCGCAACGATTCGATCGCCGGGCACGCCGCAAGAGAAGACCGACGTCAGAGGTCTGAATCGATGTCTGAAGAGAGATCGACGGGAAAGGCGAAGTTGGCGACCATCATCGCGATCGCCAGTCCCTGCCTTTGCGCGGGGCTCATATCCTCGGCGTCTCGCAGTTCCAACGTTAAAGTCGCGAGCTTTCTCTGTCGGTCCATCGGTGGTAGCTCGCCAATTTCCGAGAGTTGATCGGTCAGCCATTGGGGGAGGTCCGGGATATCGAAATCGTGTTGGAGAACGGAATAGAAGAAGAGGGCGGGGGCCATAAAATCTTCGTCCTCACCGATGCAGAGGGCCGGCCCTGGGGCATCGAGTTGAGGGCAGTAGACCTCAGCGCAGCGCTCAATTCCGTCGAAATCGTCGGTGGCTTCGATGCATTCGGGTTTTGATAATTTGCTCACGCAGGCCTCGACGAGTTGAGGCTGCCGCTGGTCGATGGGCAATGATTCGATTTGTTCAACTACCTCGAGGCATGAGTCAAGTTCGTCGGGAAGGGGCTCCATCGGTGCTGGTTCGTCGCGGTCACAGCCGTAGCCCGCGGCCAGCGAAATCACGAAGATTAGGGAGAAAAGAACCCGGGGGAGCCTGGTGTAGGATCGCTTCATCATCTTCATGTTGTCTCTAAGGGGCAGGTGCTGGGCGTTGTTCATCGGTTCATCGGCGGGCAGGCTGCCCGCGCTCCCGGTCGGACGGGTATGCCCGCGCTCGCAGATCGAGGCGTTCGACGTCAATCGGTGGCGTCGTCGGCGGGCTCGATATTGACGCCGATGCTCATAAGGTCCTCATCGAATTCGATCTGAGGGTCGACGATGGACAGCCACTCCAGAGATGCCTCGGGTTCGATGGAGAGGTCGGAGATGATGGAGTCGGGCATCAGGGTCAAGAGCTTGGTGACGAGGCCGATGGTATCGTCGGGGTCGAAGCTAAAGAGGGGCTCGTCGGCGATATGGGCTTCGACGTCGATCTCGACATCCAGGTCGTCGATGCCGCCGCTGTACTCCAGGTTGATCAACAATTGCAGGGAGAGGGTCAGCACCAGGGTGTCCGCGGCGTCGTCGGGGCTGAGATAGAAATCGACGAGGAAATCGCCCACGCCGGCAGTCATGTCGTCTTCGGAGTCGAATTCGATGACCGGAGGCAGCATGGGGCGAAGGCGCATCTGTGCCGGGGTGTCGTCGTCGTGGATGTCGCGGATGCGGTGGTCCAGCATCATCGCCAGGATATTGGCGTTCAACTCGAAGGGAATGTCGGCGCCTTCGCCCTCTCCGATGGAGAGATGGAAGAGGCCGCTCTGCCAGAGTGCGTGGACGACGCGTTCCAGTACGGTGCGGTTGGTGTAGAGGACGACGTGGCGTGCGAGGCCGCCGCCGGGGCTGCCCTGGACGGAGCGGTGGAGCGCGCCGGGGACGTCGGGGACGAGATCTGATTTGTCGCCGGGAAATACCATGCCCATCCGTCCGATGAGGCCGCCGGGGCCGATGAAGATCTCCTCGAGCAGCAGGTCGAGGGTGATGGTGCGCCCCAGAAGTTCGAATTCCTGGCTCAGCATGTCGGGGTCGTAGAGGTCGTCGAGAAATAACTCCTCCATGAATCCCTGAAACGCCATTTTGATGGCTCCTGCGAGCAATAGGGCTGCTTCGTCGGATTCCTCCCCTTCGATATTGACGGTGGTGTCTTCCAGTTCGAGGTCGTTGTCGACGATGTCGATGTCGATCTCGTTGTCATCCAGGAGGGTCAGAAAGACATCGAGGGTCAGTGTCACCTCTCCGATGGAGATATCCCCGTTGATGGGGTCTGCCGAGCCGTAGCTGAAGGCGCCGGCGAAAAAGAGATCCTTGAGGCTCACCTGCATGCGGATAAAGGAGTCGTCGCGAGGGCTGAGGTCGACGTCCACTTCGTCCCATGTCAGTTCGTGGATTTCCACGGAGATCCCGTCGCCGAGTTCGAGGTCGCTGCCGAGGAAGTCGTCGAGTCGCGTCGGGGAGAGGAAACTCTCGACGACCTCGGCGATGGCATTGATGCCGGAGGGATGAAAGAGGTCGGCTCGCAGGGCCTCGTCGATGGGGGAGTCCGGGTCGGTGAGGGGTCCGAAGATGACCGCCCGGTGTTTGGTGAGTTCGTTGTGAGCGACGTCGACGGCGGTGAACTCGATGAGGTTGAGGCCTTCCCTGAGCGTAACCGTGTGCTCGAAGGAGTCTCCCTCTTCGATGTCGAGGGCCGTGCCGGCGATGAAGAAGAACTCCAAACCGGAGGGGCCGACGCTGGCGAGTTCGCCGGTGACGACGATGGAGCCCTGTCCGTCGTCGTCTTCGTCGTCGACCATCAATCCCGGCTGGGGAGTGTCGATGATGATCTGCGGGGGTTGAGTGTCGACGATGAATTCCACGGAGGTCTCGGTGGGGCCGGCAGAAGCGGTGGCCGTGACCTCGCCATCTTCGAAGCTCAACTCCACCTCCCATTCGTCATCCACGACGGGAACGGTCGTTCCGTTGACGTCCACCTCGTCTGTGTGCTCGGCGGTGCCGGTCACGTTGATCTGCGATTGGCTGTGAATCGACCCAGGCTCGGGGGAGGTGATGGTGATCTGGGGATCTACCTCAAAGTCGTTGTTGCTACCCGTATCTCCGTTGGAGCCACAGGCTGCCAGGGTGGCCATTGTGGAGATGGCGAAGAGGAGGGCGATGGCCAGCGATGCGAGAGGTGGCGAGGATTTAAAAGAACTCATGATAAAGGCTCGAGTGACTGGGGAAGGAAGTTCGCCTGAAGTCAGGGTGGTCAATGCAGAGTCTCGTAACTCATTGGATACCGACTCGCTGCGCGAGAATCAATGGCGAGGAGAGCGTGGGGGAAGCTGAGGCGCGGCAGAGAAAGCGTCGGTTTGGGGTATCTGCGATAAGTCAGCATTCGTCGGGGCGGTCGGCCGAGGTGTTCACCGAGGCACTCATGTCGTCTACGGCGTACCACAGAGAGCAATTTGCGGGGGCGATGCGCAACGCGGCGTTCAGGTATGAGTTGATGCTGCTGGTGTCGGGTCGGCGCTGTTCGTGGTGCCAGCGGGCAGCCAGCAGGTGGTATCGCCAACCGGCGGCGTCGAGCTCGGCCAGTGCGTCCAGTTGGGCTCGAAGGCGGCGGTCTCCCGGGCCGTGTCGATGGGCGTTGAGAGTGGCCTGCTCGAGGAGGAGTTCGACGCGCTCGATGGTGGGTCCGTAGTTTCGCCGATTGCCTGAGGCGATGGAGAGGTTCTCGGAGGCATCGGCCAGGCGCTCCTGCTGACGGCGCAGGGCAGCGAAGGTCGTCCATGCGCGAGGGCCGAGTTCGCCATGGCGTAGCAGGGGCTGGAGATCGTCGACGAGCTCTTCCAACGATTCGAGATCGGTGTCGTCGGAGGCATCGCGCAGGAGTACGGCGGTGTGGATACGACCGAGGCGCGCCTGTGGTTCGAATCGCGATGATGTCTCTTCGGCGCGACGAAAGTGGTGGTGGGCGCGCTCCAGGCGTCCGCGAGCACTGGCCAGTTGGCCCTCGGCGATGCGGTATTCCGGGCGGTCATGGAATCGGGAGGCGGCGGCGTCGAGGGCGTCGCGAGCCTCCCGAAGTTCTCCGGTCTCGATATGGAGCTGGGCTCCCAGGATATCCACCGCCGGGTGGGAGCCCGAGCCGGCGACGTGCCGCTCCAGGACGTCCCGGGCGGTCTGTTCGCCGTCTTCGTATTGATGATAGCGAACCATGGCGTCCAGCCCATGCCGGATGGCGAGGTCCGTAGCGACCACGGAGGCGCAAAACTCGTCTGCGCCTTGCGAATTGCGCCGGTCCAGGGAGACGAGGCAAGCCTGGCGGCGCTGCTCCGGGGTGTCGGCAAAGCCGTCTCCAAGCCGCATAGCGTCGTCCAATAATTCGTCGGCCTGGGAGCGATTCGGCGCAAGACCAGCGCCGAGACGGTAGGCCTCGACGACGATGGCTTCGAAGAAGGGAGGGGGAGCGATGTCGTCGAGGCTTTCGAGAATTTCGAGGGCCTCGTCAAAACTTCCGAGGTGGGCGTAAAGCCAGGCATAGAGAGCGTCTGCGAGGCCCGGGTCGTGCTCGGCGACGGCGTCGAAGAGCGCTCGTGCCTCGGAGAGCTCAGACTGTTGGAGCCGGACGACGCCGAGCATGGCCGTGGCCTCCAGGTGGTCGAAGGCGTGGGGTTGCAGGCGCTCGGCTGCTCGGTCGAGGTTGAGTTCCAAAAGGTCCTGGCGCGCGGCGGCGACGTCGAAGTCGGGGGTGGGAAAGGGCGACGAGGGAAGTCGTGCGTGGAGCCTGCGGGCTTCGAGGAGGTCTCCGCGCTCCAGGTGGAAGTCCAGAAGGGGGACGACGGCGGCGGGGAAGTCGGGAGCGAGGTTGGCAGCGCGTACGAGGTGGTCGCGACGAGTGGCCGGGTCGTCCTCGGTTCGGGCGGCGGCCACGCGGGCCCGGGCCTGCTCGCGTGACGAGGCGTGGGGGTGATTGGGGTCATCGATGGTACTGGCGAGGTCGGATGCCTCGTCTGCGTCGCCCGTAAGTAGCGCTAATTTGACCCGGGCTCCGATATGAGCGGAGTCGCCCTCGCTGAGGACTCGCAGAAGATCGATGGCGTCATCTCGGCGGCCGAGGACGTAGAGGATGCGGGCTGTGGAGAATGCCTGCGCAGCAGATTCACGGGGCACTGAGTCGGCGATGAGCCTGCGGGCCTCCGGTGAGCCCGCCTCGGCGAGGGCGTCGGAGTAAGCGAGGATGGCGAGGTCGTCGTCGGCGCCGCTTCCGAAGGACCTCTCGGCGACGTCGACGGCGCCCTGTTGATCGCCCCGGGCAAGTCGCCGATAGACGTCGGCGGCGGCCAAGAGTTCGGAGTCATCGATAGTCAACACCACGTCGGCGTCCAGGTAGGTAGCCGGTGCCACGAAGCGATAGTCCAGGCGGGCTTCCACGTAGCGCTCCATATGTGCGGCGCGCAGCCGCTTTTCCCGGGGGCTCACCACAGGAAGGCGGTCGACGATGGCGCCTACGGTGCGGTCTACGGGACCGACAGGTAGAACGCGGTGATCGGGGATGCGGCGAAGATCGCTCAGGGCGGCGAGGTGACTGGAGTAGAGGTCGGCGCCGATGGCGCGCTCAACTTCGTCGAGCTGGCGATCGAGATGGGCGTGAGCCAGCGCGGCATAGACGGCGAAGAAGCCGACGAAGACGACCACCGAGGCGGTGGCAAAGGCGATCAGAAGGGCTCGTCCCGGCGATTGAAGGGTTTCGACGATGCGGCTCGGCGCACGTTCGCGTACGACGGCGGTAATCCGGCGCAGGGTGGACTGGTCGTCAAGGGCCTCCGGTTCTTTTGAAACGCGGATTCCCTGGCGAAGGGCCGACTCGTCGAGCTCGAGCTCGAGTTCGAGACCCTCCTCGAGGCCGGGATGTGGCGTGGGGTCGTCAAAATCGAAGACGGCGGCCACATCGCGCTGGATGCCCGGAAGTTCGGGGTGCGATGGGTCGTCCGGAGCGCTGTCGTCGAAGGTGATGAGATGGGTGGGTTCGGGCTCGTCCTCCGATCCAGGTGGTTCTTCTGCCAGTTCGATGAGGTGGGTGGGTTCGTTGTCTTCGCCGTAGAGGCGCTGATCGTCGTCGAAGGTGATGAGGTGGGTGGGCTCGGGCTCGTCGTCGTAGCGGGCCTGGTTTTCGTCGTCCTCGAAGGTGAACCGCCGTGTGCGTTCCTCCTCATCGGCTGGCAGGCCGTCCCGTAGTTTTCGGGTCGTGTCGTCATCGGAGGTCATAAAGGGCGGTGCTCGCGTGGGGGGGAGAGCCGGAAGGCATATTTTGGATCAGGCCCGTGGATTTGTGAATGGGAGAGCAGAAAAATTGCGGGTCCGGTCGAAAGGGGTAAACTAACGATGGACGATGTCCGCCAGGGAAGGCGGTAGAAGTGACGGGAGGTCAAGGATGAAGGTCGAACGCTGGTGTCCGGCGCTGTTGATATTGGGTCTTATGTGGGGAATGGGCTGTGGCCAGGAGGTGGCCCCCTTCGAGGAGGCTACGGTGGCCGTCGACTGGAGTGTCATGCCCCTGGGGTGTGCGGTTGCGGAGGTAGAGTCCGTGCAGGTGAGGCTGGAAAACCGTCGCAATACCTACGAGACCACCGCAAGTTGTGAGAGGGGTTCGACGGTGCTCGAAGCGGTGGTGCCGGGACGTTACGACGTCACGATCCGGGGGAGGACCCAACAGGGGCAGGCGACCTTCGGCGCTTCGTTGGAGGGCTTCGCCGTGCGCCCCGGAGTTGACGTGCGCACAGGTGTTGTGGAGTTGGAGGCACTTGCCGGATCGGCGCATGTGGACTGGAATTTCGGTGTGTCCCACGATTGCATCACCGCCGGGGCCGAGCAGGTCGAGATCATCGCCTACGACAAGGGGCATCACGAGGCGGGGCGCGTGGTCCGAGGTTGTGGCGACGCAACCGTGAAGATGGAGGAGTTGCGGGCCGGAGAATACCTATTTTACGGTCGCACTGTGGGAGACGGTCCGCGCTACGAAGGCGTGGCCCAGACCGAGATCGGGCGGGGGCAGACCGTAACGGTATCGCTGGAGTTGATCGAGGTGGGTTTGGAGTAGAAGATGGGAGTCAGAACGGGGAGGGAAATCGGGGGATGATATTGTCAGGGCGGGCCGGTTGTGGTTCGCTGGTGTAGTTTCGATTGCAGTGCCCAGAGAGCCGGTGGAGTAGAAAATGGAGAGTCGAAAGATCGCAGAGCGAACGGGGGCGGCGTTGGCGCTGTGTGCGGCGATGTTGATGGCCCCCACAGCGGCGGCGCAGACCGTGGACACGGACGTTGCCGTATTCCTGACGGAGGTGGTGGAGAAGGCCGACGGCACTACGGAGAAGATCTCCTTTTGGTGGAGTGACGCCGGAGAGCCCACGTGGACGGCCTCCGACGAGGTCGTCTTCGCGGCGCTTCGGGAGGCCGGAGTGGAGCCGGTTCAGCCGCAGGTGGTCGATATCAGCCGAATTCATCGGCGGCCGGGGATTTCGACGGAAAATGCAGCCCAACTGGGAGCGCTCGTTCAGGCGGAGAGGGTGCTCGTCGGTGAGGTCTATTATCGAGTGCTCGATCCTGTTGCGCCGCTGGGATATCCGGGAGTTGAGGCCCGTGCCGAGGTCGACTTGGTGCCGGTGCGCGACGCTCAGGGGGTTTCGCTGGACCGATTTACGGTCAGACGTCAGGTATTTTCGTCGAATGGGGCCGACGCCTCCGATCTCTTCGAGGATGCGCGCGAAGTGGCCGGGAGAGCGCTGGGAGACGTGATGGGTCAGAGTCTGCGACGATCCATTGGCGAGGTGGGGACGTCGTCGGAGGTTCCCCTGTTGTCGCTTCGCAATCTGGAACGCGCGGAGAACCTGGAGATGATTCGCGAGCGGTTGCGTGAGCTCGACGAGGTGGACGACGTCATCGAGCGATGGGCGGCGGAGGGGACGATTGCCGTCGAGATCATTCCTTCTGATGGAGACCCGCAAGGGGTCTTCGACTACGTGGACCGATTATTGGCCAATCATGAATTCGATGGCTTCCAGTTGATTCGAGGGGATAGTTCCGTCGCCGGAGGCGGCGCCGAGTACTGGTTGGAGCCCGAACATACGGAGTTTAATCCGCGCCGATGACTGAGCAGCCACCGGAACGCGAAGAAGTCCGTAACGGGCCCACTCGTCCGCAGCTTCACCCCGCCGTGCAGTGGGAGCGCTACGGTCGCTATCCCTATCTGTTGGCGAAGCTCGCGTTCTGGGGCTCCATCGTGTGGGGGCTTTTGTGGCTGCTCAATGAACTCAGCGCCGTCGCCTTTCCGCTCTTCGTCAGCCTCCTCATCGCCTACGTGCTGAGCCCGGCGGTGACCAAGTTGGAAGGATGGGGGATTCCTCGATCGCTGGGCATCGTGGTGCTGATCCTGGCCGTGGGAGGCTTTTTCACCATCTTCGGATGGTTTTTGTATCCCACCATGGCCCATCAGGTGGAGAGAGTGGGAGAGCGGGCCGACGAGGTGGTGGAGGTCCTCGAGGAGCGCACGCTGCCCTGGTTGGGTGATACTCTGGGAGTGGAGATCCCCCAGACCTGGGAGGAGGTGGCCGAGGAGTACGGCGAAGAACTCCAGGAGGCCATCTCTTTTATCGCCGAGAGTGTGGGACGTTGGGCAGGGCAGGCCGTAGATCGCACGGCAGCGGTGGTGATTACTCTGTTTAACCTCATCCTGATCCCGATCTTTACCTTCTATTTTTTGCGTGATTTCGAGCGGGCGAAGAAGCGGCTGGAGCAGTTCATTCCGGTCACCAAACAGGAGGCGATTTTCGCTCGATTGCGCAAGATGGACATGGCCGTCTCGCAGTGGTTTCGGGGGCAATTGGAGGTGTCGCTGATCCTGGCCGTACTCTACGGCATTGGCCTGGGCGTGGTGTACGGACTGACCGGACACGATACCCAGTCCGGCGTGGTGATCGGCATGCTGACGGGGTTCTTGAACGTCATCCCCTATCTGGGATTCACCATCGGATCGGTGCTGGCCTTTATGGTGGTGATCATCGACTGGACGGGGTGGGGGGCGCTGATCGGTGTGGCCCTGGCGTTTGCGATCATTCAGACTGCGGAGAGCTACTACATCACTCCAAAGGTGATGGGGGAGAAGGTGGGACTTCGCACCATTACGGTGATCATCGTCCTCGTCGTCGGCGGTCATCTGGCCGGGATTATGGGGGTGCTGTTGGCCATTCCGGTGACGGCGGCCTTCAAGGTTCTGCTGCCGGATATCATTGATTGGTATCAGAAGAGTTCCGTGTATACCGGGGTACCCGTGGCGCCGGCGTCGGGGTATCTGACGATCTCACGCGAAGATCTGGAGCGCCTCAGGGATACGGGAGAGTTGAGGGGAGCGGAGGGGTCGTTGGCGGAGGAAGTCGCGGCGCTGGAGGAGGTCGACGCTCGCGAAGCCGACGCAGAAGGTAGTGAGACAGACGGGGAGGTCGCCGAGGAAGAGTCGATGAAAGACGAGGAGTCGACGAAAGACGAGGAGTCGACGAAAGACGAGGAGTCGATGAAAGACGAGGAGTCGACGAAAGACGAGGAGTCGACGAAAGACGAGGAGTCGACGAAAGACGAGGAGTCGACGAAAGACGAGGAGTCGACGAAAGACGAGGAGTCGACGAAAGACGAGAAGGATGAACGGGACGAATGATCAGGGCACAACATGGTCTTGGTTGACAGGGGGGCGCCCCCTTGAAACCATGTCTGCGTAGTACGGGAGTCTCCCCGGTTGTGATGCCCTCCATCGGATTTCCACATGAGCCGAGACAAGTGGTCTGACGACGATCACGCCCAGTTTGTTGACACCCTTCGAGAGCTGGTGGACGAGCGCTTTCCCGACGTAACGCTGGAGTCGGCGCGCAAGGTATTCGACGAAGTACTCCAGAATCTGTCGGAGAAGGAGTCGGAGCCGGAGATCGCAAGCGGTTGGACGGGAAAAATGAGCGGGGACACGGTGCATCCGCTGGCACCGGAGTCGGCGGCGACGCCGGTTGCCGCGGAGTCTGCAGCAGTGCAGATCGTGGGCGATACCCTGGAGACCACCGAGGGGATTCTGGAGCAGATGTTGGAGGTGGGGGCGATATTGGTGAAGCTCGATCCCCAGCCGGAGCTCAATGAGTTGGTGGCGGTGAGGGTAGAATTTCCGGACGCTCATCTGACGGTGGAGACCGACGGACGCGTGGTCAATAATTCGAGGAGGGGAACGGCGATCGAGATGTTGGACCTGGATCGAGAAGATCGGGTAGCCCTGCAGGCGATCAGAGAGGACACGGCGCGGCGACTGGAGGAGCGCGACCGGGCCCAATCGATGTCCGACGGTGACGAGGGGCCGGGGAATGCGTCGGATTTGTCACCGGCAGATTCGATGC
>SLPW01000251.1 GCA_007131755.1 Myxococcales bacterium
ACCGCATCGGCACCGTCCTGGTGGCCGTATTCATCGTCGTGTTGATCGCCTGGGCGGTGGTGTTGATCGTGATGGAGCCCCCCTTCGAGCCCAGAGAGTATATCGACGTGCCTCCGCAAGGTCCGGCGCATCAGGTGGAGTGATCCAGCTGTCCACAATGCGGCCAGGCTGGTCGCGCTCCCAAAAGAGGGCTCAACGCCGATTGCGTCGTCCGCCTCCCTTGGTCTCTCCGCGCCCCCCGCCTTTCGTATTTTCCCGGCTCCGTGGACGCCGTGGAGGGTCGGTGGCTTGCTCCGTGGCGCCCACTTCGGTGGCGTCTTGCTCGGTATCTTCGGGCTCAGCCGGAGCGGGTTGTTCGTCCGCTGAAGCTCGACGCGCCGAGGCCGTTTCAGTCTCTACGGCATCCGTATCCTCTTCGAGCTGGGGGGCGACCGTGTCTTCCGCCTCTTCCGCCTCATCGGCGGAAGCCACTTCGTCGTCCGTGGGGGGATCTGTTTCGTCCTCCGTCAGGGGGGTGGGATCTTCGTCGGCTGGCGGCTCCGGGGGGTCGGTGGAGTCCTGCAGGTCTTCCTCTTCGGTCTGCGTCGCTTCTTCGGCTGCCTCGGCGACGGTCTGTGGTGTCCCGTCGTCCGTCGTCCCTGCGTCTTCGTCTCCGAAGAGGTGGGGAAGGCCGAAGAATAGGACTGGTACGAGGCAGGCCGTGGTCAGGAGGGTCAAGATGGCGGCGATGGAGCCCGTAAGCAGCAGGGGGCGCTCCAGCCGCAAGCCTTGGTCCGTCGAATCTTCCGGGGGCGGTTGATCCTGCGACGTTTCGACGTCGGGCTTCGATTCGTCGAAGGCTTCGTCGACTTCGTCGGCTTCGTCAATGGCGATCTTCGTTTCGTCGCCGGGACCGGTAGCGACGGTCACGGAAGCATCGGATTCGTCGTCTTCATCTACCCGTGGTGCGGCGGCCCGGGTCGTGTTCGGGGGGCCGGCGAAGAGCCTTCGCGAGTCGCGAGGATCGCCCAGGTGGTCTTCGATGGAGGCGATGGAGGACGCGACCTGCTCTGCCGACGATGGCCTGCGGTCGCGATCTTTGGCCATCAATTTGTCGATCAGAAGCTGGAGTCTGTCCGGCGCGGTCAACTCCGGGTTGAAGTCCTCGAGAGCGGGGATGGGTTGTGTGACGTGTTTGCTCATCACCCGGGCGACGTTGTCGGCGTCGAAAGGTGGGGAGCCGGTGAGCATTTGAAAGAGCACCACCCCCAGAGCGTAGATGTCGGTGCGCGGGTCGACGTCCTCGGCGGCGACCTGTTCGGGAGCCATATAATGAGGCGTGCCATAGACGTGGCCCACCCTTGTGAGGCGTTCTGGCGAGTCCTCGTCGTCCAGGGTCGACGCCATCAGGTGGGCGACGCCGAAGTCGGTGATCTTGACCACCTCGGATTGGTCGCGCTCATTGACGATCATCACGTTGTCGGGCTTCAAGTCGCGATGGACGATGCCGTGGCGGTGTACCTCGGCCAGCCCGTCGGCGATCTGACGAGCGATGGCCAGGGCCCGCCGTTCGCCGATGATTCCCTCGTCGTCGATGATATCCTGCAGGTTCGGTCCCTCCAGAAATTCCATGACGAAAAAGAACGCCCCCTCTTCGTCGCGACCGAAGTCGAGAGCCCGGCACAGGTTGGGGTGGTCGAGCTTGGCCGCCGCCTTGGCCTCTCGTCGAAAGCGGGCGACGATCTCGTCGCGCTCGCCAACGTCGGGGTGCAAGACCTTGATGGCCACGGGCTTTTCCATCAATACGTGTTCGGCGCGGTAGACCTTTCCCATCCCTCCTTCACCGAGGCAATCCTGGAGGCGATACCGATCGGAGAGCAAGCGCTCCGATTCGTCGGTGTCGATCTCTGTCGCCTGTCGTGTGGAATCACTCATCAGGCAGGGCTCCGCAGCTCAACGTAGTCGATGATGGCCTCGATGATGCCTCGGCGTGGGGGGAGATTGCAAATCGAGGACCCTTCCCAGGGGGTGAGCGGTTTCTGTCGGAAGCAGTTTCCTGGCCCAGGCCCAGGCCCTCGCCCCGGCCCGAAGTAATCCCTGCCCTCGCCCCGGGCCCGAAGTAACCCTTGCCCATGTCCTTGTCCTTGCTCGCAGTCTTGGAGTGGAAAAAGGCGGGCCGGGGACAGGGCCTGGGCCGGGGCCTGGGCGCGATTTCGAATGTATTGAATGGTTTAACCGATCAAGTTGGAGCATACCTCCCTTCGCAGTCAAGGTTCTCAGTCCGTCTCCAGTAATGTATAACCTTGAGCGTAGCCCATAACAGCGCCTTTTTGTGTCGGGATGTATTCCATGAATGATCGAGTGAAACGCAATCGCCTCACCATCGTCGCCGGCTCGCGAACGGGCAGGTTCGCCTGTCTTTTGTTGGTCTTCGCCGCTGCATTGCTGGTGGCGGCTGGCGAGGAATCGGAGGAGGATTCCGAAGCCGATGAAGAGTCCGCAGAGGAGGCTCAGTCTGAAGAGGGAGACCAGACGAAGGCCGTTTGTGTCTCCACCTGTGAGTTTGCCGTCAGTTGTGATGAAGAGGATGACGTCGCGGGATGCACAACGACCTGTCTGGAAGAGTTTCGGGAGATGCGAGATCAGGCAGGCGAAGAATGTGTCGACCGGATGCTGGATTTTTTGCAGTGCTATAGTGATATCGACGACTGCGAGCAGGCGGAGATGATGCTTTTCGACGGAACCTGTGGGGACGAACTCGATGCCCTCGGAGCGTCATGTTTCGATGCGATGATGGAAGAGGAATTGCCGCAGAGCTCCACCGAAGAAGAGCCCGAGCAAAGTGAAGAGGTGGAGAGACCCGAGGAGCTTCAGACCTATTGCAAATCTATCTGTGATGACCTCGTCGCCTGTGAGATAGAGGAGGACACAGATGATTGTCGCGCAGAATGCGAGGAGTTATACGAGTTGCTCGGCGGTTCTGCCGCCACGCAGGACTGTGACGAGCCCTTTATGGGCTTTCTCAAATGCATCGATGGCATCGAGGGGTGCGAAAAGCTCGAAGCCTTCGACAGCGGGGACAACGACGAGATCTGTGTCGAAGAGATGCAAGAGGTCCTGGAATGTAGCATGGGAGCACCGACCGGTTCGGAGCCCACCGATGGCGTCGAGGCGCCGTCCGACGTGGAGACCGGATGCGCCGCCATCTGCGAAAAGGACGTCGAATGCGGCAATAGCAGCGATGCAGGGAGTTGTACGGAGGAGTGTCTCGACGATTTCGGCGAATTTGCACGAGCCGGCGGGGAGTGCAAAGCGGGGCTGTTGGTCTTTTTGGACTGCGTAGCGGGAATCGACGATTGTGAGGAGTTCAACTCCAAAGACTCCTGTAGTGAGGAGGTGAGTGTATTCTTCAATTCTTGTCTATGAGCGCGAAGGTGTGCTCGGCGGAAGTCCTGAGCCGTATTCGGCGAGGACCGAGCGACGAGAAGCAAAGGAGATTGAGGAGATACTGGGAACTACATAAACGCCAGTCCCAGGCCGAATTGGAGCCAGAATGCCTCGATATTGA
>SLPW01000453.1 GCA_007131755.1 Myxococcales bacterium
AACTACCCGCTTTTCACCCACCACCAACTACCCGCTTTTCACCCGCTTTTCACCCACTACCCATCACCCACCACCAACTACCCGCTTTTCACCCACCACCAACTACCCGCTTTTCACCCACCACCGCTTGACCCCCGGCGCCGTCCACACCACCGGAGCGGGGGGCAAACTCTTCAGAAAATAGCGCCCGTAGCGCTTATGAGCGATCCGAGAATCCAAAATCGCCACCACTCCCCGATCGCGCCTGGAGCGAATCAGGCGCCCGAAGCCCTGGCGCAAAGAGATGGCCGCTGTGGGAAGGGAGACGTCGAAAAAGGAATTTCCCCCGCCCTGCTCCACCGCATCGAGCCTCGCCTTCGTCAGCGGATCCGAGGGATTGGCGAAGGGGAGCTTGTCGATGATCACCATGCTCAACGACTCTCCCTCCACGTCTACGCCCTCCCAGAACGAGGCGGTGGCGAATAAGATGGCGTTCTCCGTATTGCGAAAGCTCTCCAGAAGCTCCCGCTTGCTGGCCTCTCCCTGCTTGAACACCGGGTAGTCCAACTCGTCGACCAGGCGCTGGTGAACGTCGTTCATATTTCGGTAGCTCGTAAATAACACGAAGGCCCGTCCCTCGGTGATATTCACCAGATAATCCACGATGAGCGCCACATTCTTGCAGAAATCAGGGTCTCGCGGCGCCGGAAGCTTTCTGGGCACGTATAAGACGCATTGCTCTTGATAGTCGAAGACCGCCTCCAGAAGAATCTCGTCGACCTCGATGTCGGGTTTTTGTTTCCCCTTGGAGTCGGTGACCCCGCCAAACCCCATCCTCCGCTTGAAGAACGAAAAGTCGCCCCCTGTGGCCAGCGTCGCCGACGTGAAGATCAACGAATCGTGGGTGGCCAATAGCTTTGAGCGAAGCTCCCCGGCCAGATCGATGGGTGAAGCGTGCAAAAACGTCCCCGAATCGCGCCTCTCCGCCACATAGGCGAAGTCCGAATCCTCGGCGGCGAGCACCATCTCGAGGTCTACGCCCAGCTCGCGGCAACGCTCGGCGAGTCGGTGTCCCACCTCTCCCATCGAAGCGCTGCGGATGACACCGCTCAACGTCTCCAATTGCTCGTCCACACTTCGACGCTGCTCCTCCAATCTCTGCGTGTCGATCTGCTCCATCACCTCGTCGAGGCCGTGACGCCCGGACTCCAATTCGTCGGCAAGATCATCGAATAATTTCCCCGCCCGATTTTCCACGGCGCGTACCGCGTCCTGAACGTCCCGTTCGGCCTCGGCCTCCACCTCCTCGGTCTCCAGCGCCCGCTCCACGTCTCCCGCAAGATCTCGAAATCGGTAATTCGACACCTGTACGCCGAAATACTCCGTAGCCACCGCCTCCAGGTGATGGGCCTCGTCGAAGACCACGGCGTCGTATTCCGGCAGCACCTCGCCGAAGCCCCCCGATTTCAACGCCAGATCGGCGAAAAAGAGGTGGTGATTGACGACGATGATGTCTGCATCCTGTGCCCGCCGCCGAGCTTTCTGGACGAAGCAGTCCTCCCAAAAATCACAGCGCGTCCCCAGACAGGCCTCGGACCCCACGGACAACTCCTGCCAGGTGGGAAAATAGTCGGGCATCCCTTCGATCTCGGCTCGATCGCCGGTCTGAGTTCGCGCCACGAAGCGCTGGATGGCCGGCCACAGATCGGCCTCCTCGTTGGAGCGAAAGCGCTTCTCGCGGCGAAAGCTTTGGTAGCGAAACTGGCATAGATAATTTCTTCGCCCCTTCAAGAGTTCCGCTTCGAAGGGCTGGTCCAAACACTTCTTGAGCAGCGGTATATCCTTGTGAAAGAGCTGCTCCTGCAGAGCCTTGGTTCCCGTGCTGACGACCACCCGTTTGCGCGACAAGATCGCCGGGATCAGATAGGCCAAGGTCTTGCCCGTACCCGTGGCGGCCTCCACGATAAGAGGCCTCCTGGCGAGCAGGCTCTCCAATACTCCGCGAGCCATCTCCATCTGCTGCTCACGGTATTCGTAGCGCTCCAGATTCTGGTCCAGCACTCCCCCGGGGCCGAGCACGGCTTCCAGAGCTGCGCCTAGCTTTCGTCGTTGAGCCTCTCCCACAATTTCTCCCAATCTGCGCCGTCGACCCGCGCCGGATTTTTCATCTCCTCAGCCTCTACCTTCGCCGAAGTCTCGGCGCTAACGGCATCGTCGGTGCAGATCCACACCCCGTCTTTGACCTTCTGACTCATGGGCAGAACCCCGAGACAGGTCTCGCCATCACCTCGACGCGCCTCCACCGTGTGCTTTCCACGCTTGAGGCTGACGTGACCCACCCGCTTTTCGTCGGTGTGGACCTCGACCTTGCGCCCGTCATAGACCACACTCCCCGAAACCCAGACCGCCTTTTTCTGGGGCTCCTGCTTCTTTCGCAATTTCGTTCGCAGAGTCCGTTTCTTGAGGTCTTCCACGGGAAGCACCAACGCCGACGCTGCGATCAGCGCCCCGAGGATAAGCCATAGAGCCGCCCCCGTATCCGCCGTACCTCCGGCAAAGAGCAGCCCCGCCCCGATGACCAGGATCACGAGCTTGATGCTATTTCTCTTATTGCGTCCCTCTCGGCTCTCCCGGTAGGTGGGCACGAAAGCCACCACCTCCGAGGCGATCTTCCACACAACAGCCGCCGGGGACTTCACGGTCTCCCGGCGCCTGACCCGGGCGTCCACTCGGAGGGTCTCGTTCTTCTTTTTTGAATCAGTCATTTGCTTCCGGCACCGTTTGATAGAGCGCCCGCAAGGGGTCGGTTTCGTCTCCGTAGATATAGGCCGGACCGAGTCCCACGGTCTGGTTCGAGAAGGCGTCGGACAGGGTCTCCGCCTCTGAATCGCCGCCGCGGCGATTTCGCCATCCGGCCATCTCCTGGTCCTGCAACTGCTTCCACTGGTTCTGCAAGGTCAACAGCGCGTCGAGCTCCTCGGGCAACCGGTCGGCGAAGGCGTACAGCACATGACCCGTCACGGTGGCGTCGTTCGTCGCCCGGTGGGCCTCCTCCAGGGGAATGCCCAATAGCTCACAGACGGCGCCCAGATTCTTCTTTCTTTGGTTCTTGAAGAATTGGCGCGCAAAGATCAGCGGATCGAGCTCCGGGGCGTCGTCGGGCCACCCCAGGCCACAGCGCTCGAGCTCCATGCGCAAGAAGCTGCGGTCGAAGCTCAGGTTATAGGCCACGATCCCCACCCCTTGAAGGCGCTGGTGCACCTGATCGGCCAGCTCCTCGAAGGTGGGTGCATCTTTTACGTCCTCTTCACTGATCCCCGTGATCTTCGTCGACTCCTCGGGAATCGAACGCTGGGGATTGACCAGCTCGCCGAAGCTCTCCACGACCTCTCCATTTTCAAACCGGATGATCGCCACCTCCGTCACCCGATGATCTTCCGGGTCCAGCCCCGTCGTCTCCACGTCCAGCACCGCCAGCGGAAGCTCTTGCCATTTTTCCGGCCACTTACTCATAGATCCACATCCTCAACCTACCATCGTCGCATCAACTCTCGATACTCACTGATCACACGGTGTTCTCTGCCGTGACGCCACTGAGCGACCACGGACTGGCCGCCCACGATGACATCGCGAACGGCTCCGGAAGACATACTCAATACCACATCGCTCAACAAGGTCGATGCCCCGGCTCCGGCCAGAGAAGGATGCTCCAGATCGATGGCCACCAGATCTGCAGGACCACCCTGTCGGATCTGACCTCCCTCACAATCCAGAGAGCGCGCCCCTTGACTCGTTCCCATGGGCCACAGGATCTGCGCCGTCTTCGTTCTGCCCTCGGGGTCTGCGGCGACCAGCACATTTCGCTCCTCGGCCCGAAGTCGCTCATGATACTCCACCAGCCGCATCTCCTCGAAGGGATCGATGACGGTGTGGCTGTCGCTGCCCAGGGCAATCGGCACCTGTCGGGCGACCAACTCGCGGGCCGGCAAAAACCCGTCCCCCAGATTCCGCTCCGTCGTCGGGCAGGCTCCGATGGTGGGCCGCACCTCCTCGAGGATCTCGAGCTCTCTCTTTGAAAGGTGAGTGCCGTGGATCAACGTCCACGACGAATCGAGCACACCCCACTGATATAGGGCCTCCACGGGGGGCACTCCGTAGATTTCGCGGCTCTTCTCCACCTCCTTTCGCTGCTCGCAGACGTGGATATGGACGGGCATCGACTGCGCCTTCGCCTCTTCGGCTACGGCCTCCATCCACTCTCTCGGCACAGCCCGGATGCTGTGGAGAGCAAGCCCCACGTCCACCCCTTCCACACCGGCCCACTCGTCGCTTAGCCCCCGCACCCGCTTCAGGAAATCTTCCACGTCGCCATCGACGAAGCGCCGCTGCTCCGGGCGCGCCGACTCTCCGATATCGCCCGTATGATAGGCCACGGGCAACAGGGTGATGCGAATGCCCACCTCTCGGGCGGCCCGGATCACAGGATGTGCCATCTCGTTGGGATCGTCGTAGGGATCCCCCTCGGGCCGGTGATGCAGATAGTGGAATTCGCCCACATGGGTGATTCCGCTTCTGGCCATCTCCAAAAAGGCCATTCGAGCGATGATCTCCATTTCATCGGGCCCGACGCGATGGGCCAATTGATACATCGCTTCTCGCCAGGTCCAGAAATCGTCGGCGTCACCTGGCTGGCGATATTCGGTGCGTCCCCGTAGACTTCGTTGAAAGGCGTGGCTGTGGACGTTGATCTGTCCGGGAATCAGCGCCACATCCCCCAGATCGACGACCCTGCTTCGGGCGTCGACCCTTCGCTTCACCTCCCGGTCACGGAGGATCTCGGCCACCGATCCCCCTCGAACCACAAGCGCCACTCCGGACTGAAACTCACCCTCGATGAACGCAAAGCGAGCACGGTAAATGATCTCTTCATTTCGTCCCATGGCATCCCGTCCCGTGGCAATATTCTGTACCCATTTGATGGTAGCCACGACCATAATCGGCCTCGCCATCGGGTGCAATGACGCAGATCCGAAACAGCAATCACCGGATACCGGAACGGACGACACAGACCACACCGGCGACGTCGATGACGCCGACGTCCCACAGTGGCCGGGCCAGGACATCCGTGAATCCCCCCTGGGCGTGGACTGGGACATGCCCGAGGCCGACGACGGCTTTCGCGTCCTCGTCGCCAATATCGGCAACGTCGACATCCACCGCTGCGCCAACGTCGATTATAATATGTGCTGGACCGAACAGGAAGAGATCGTCGCCGGTGAAATCGCTCTTCGCGATCCCGACATCATCCTCCTTCAGGAGGTACTCGTCCCCGAGCAATGCGACGGAATCGCCGACAGCGTCGGCGAAGACCACGCCTGCCACCCCGACCACCGACCAGACGAACCGGAACAGGTGCGCCGCCTCGTCGGCGACGGCTACACCATCTCCTGCGACTCTCGCTTTGGCTACGAATGCGTCGCCGCACGCGCCACCGAGGGCTTCGCCATCCAGGGCTGCGACACCGGCGACCTCTGCCGCGACCACGCCCGCACCGGCGACGTCGTCGACGGCTGCGACCCCGGCTTCTCGGTGAGCGCCGTCACCGTCGAGGTCGACGGCCAACCCATCGACTTCGTCAACGTCCATCCCCCGAGCGACATGGCCTCAAACGCCGCCGAATGCCGCTACGAGATGTTCCAGGACTTCTTCGGCGAAGACGCCCCGCTCATCGAAAACGACGCCGTCTTCGTCGGCGGCGACTTCAACTTCGACCCCTACCGCGCCTCTGCCAACGACCCCGACGTCGCCCTGTGGCACGACCACGTCTTCTACAGCTACGACGACACCCACGACGACACCCTCTCCTTTGCCTATCACTCCGGCATCGTCGAGCACGACCCCCCCTACTACACCTCTCCCATCATCAACCGCACCCTGGACCACGCCATCTCCAACTCCCTCACCGGCCGTTGCATCACCCTCGGCGCACACCCCGGCGAAGCTCCCCTGGATCACCTCCACGGAAATATGGCCGATCGCCTCGATCATATGGCGCTGGATTGTGTGCTCCAATAACCCCCCACAGCGAGGCTGGGAGCGAATATCCTCCCCGTTGGCGGCTCTAAATTGCGCTTAAGTCACGGGAATAACTCTATGCAAAGCCGGTCTCGGTCCCGGTCTCGTGGTCGGTCTCGGTCTCGTGGTCGTTCTCGGTCTCGTGGTCGGTCTCGGTCTCGTGGTCGGTCTCGTTCTCGTGGTCGGTCTCGTGATCGAGGTCGATTCCGAGGTCGAGCCCGATTCCGAGCTCGAGGTCGAGGTCGAGCCCGATTCCGAGCTCGAGGTCGAGCCCGATTCCGAGCTCGAGATCGAGGTCGATTCCGAGCCCGATTCCGAGCCCGATTCCGAGCCCGATTCCGAGCTCGAGCTCGAGGTCGAGGTCGAGCCCGATTCCGAGCTCGAGGTCGATTCCGGCCTAGGAATCGGAGGGTGTGCATCAATCCGATCACCCCTCCTCGAACTCCAGCCACTCCCCGCCGGGTCCGACGTCGACCTCGATGGTCGACTGCGGCGAAAACTCCCCGGCCAACAGGGCCTTGGCAAGCTCGTTCTGGATCTCCGACTGGATGACCCTCTTCAGCGGTCGCGCCCCGTACAGCGGATCGTAGCCCCGGTCGGCCAAAAAGGTCTTGGCCTCCTCGGACAGCTTGATGTTGAACCCCCGCTCGGTGAGGAGCCGGCGCAATCCACGAAGTTGGATCTCTACGATCTCGTCCATCTGATCGCGGGTCAGCGCCTGGAAGAGAATGATATCGTCGACGCGGTTTAGAAATTCGGGCTTGAAGGTCGAACGCATCGCCTCCTGAACCATCTCCTCGGCCTTCATGGGATCGGACTGGCCGTACTCCTGGATATACTCGCTGCCGATATTGGAGGTCATGATGATGACCGTATTCGTAAAGTCCACGGTGCGGCCTTTTCCGTCGGTCAGCCGGCCTTCATCCAGGATCTGGAGCAGGATATTGAAGACGTCGCCGTGGGCCTTTTCGATCTCGTCGAAGAGCACCACCGAATAAGGCTGACGGCGCACATGCTCCGTCAGATACCCCCCCTCGTCGTAGCCCACATATCCCGGAGGGGCGCCGATAAGTCGGGCCACGGCGTGGCGCTCCATAAACTCCGACATATCGAGGCGCACCATATTCTGCTCGTCGTCGAACAAAAACATCGCCAGCGACCTGGCCAGCTCCGTCTTTCCCACCCCGGTGGGACCGAGAAAGACGAAGGAGCCGATGGGCCGGTTCGGATCCTGAAGGCCGCTTCGGGCCCGGCGCACGGCGTCGCTCACGGCCTGTACGGCCTCCTCCTGTCCGACCACCCGCTGGTGCAGCCTGTCCTCCATCTGGAGCAACTTCTGCTGCTCGCTCTCCAGCATCTTGTGGACCGGAATTCCCGTCCACCGACTGACGATGGCCGCCACGTCCTCGTCGTTGACCTCCTCGCGCAGAAACTTCTTGGCTCCTCCCGACTCCTCGAGCTTCTCCTGGATGGCCTCCAACTCCTTTTCGGCCTGCGGCAAAATGCCGAACCGGATCTCGGCGGCCTCGTCGAGGTTGCCACTTCGCTCGGCCTGCTCGTATTTCAGGCGCAGGTCTTCGATGCGCTGCTTGAGCTCTCGCTGCTTCTGGATGGACTCCTTTTCGCCCTTCCAGGTGGCCTTCATGGCGTTGGCCTCTTCGCGCAGATCGGCGATCTCCTCTTCCACCTCCTCGAGGCGCTGCTGGCTGACCTGGTCGCTCTCCTTTTTGAGGGCCTGACGCTCGATCTCCAGGGAGGTGATCTTTCGCTCGATGCGATCGATCTCCTGGGGAAGACTCTCGAGCTCCATTTTGACGCCGGCGGCGGCCTCGTCGATGAGATCGATGGCCTTGTCGGGCAAAAAACGGTCCGAGACGTAGCGATGGCTCAGATTGGCCGCCGACACCAGCGATCCATCGGAGATGCGGATTCCGTGGTGCACCTCGTAGCGCTCCTTGAGCCCGCGAAGGATGGTCACCGTATCCTCCACGGTGGGCTCCTCGACCTTGATGGGCTGGAAGCGACGCTCCAGGGCGCGATCCTTTTCCACGTGCTTTCGATACTCCGTCAGCGTCGTGGCCCCGATGCAGCGAAGCTCACCGCGGGCCAACGCCGGCTTGAGCATATTGGAGGCGTCCATCGCCCCTTCCGAGGCCCCGGCGCCGACCAGAGTATGCATCTCGTCGATGAACAAGATGATCTCTCCCGCCGCCTCTTTGATCTCTTCCAACACCGCCTTGAGCCGGTCTTCGAACTCCCCGCGAAACTTCGATCCGGCGATCATCGACCCCAGATCGAGGCTGACCACCCGCTTTCGAAGCAAACTCTCCGGGACGTCTCCAGAGGCGATGCGCTGGGCGATCCCCTCCACGATGGCCGTCTTTCCAACGCCGGGCTCACCGATGAGCACCGGGTTGTTTTTGGTGCGACGGCTCAACACCTGCAGGGCACGACGGATCTCGTCGTCGCGACCGATGACGGGATCGAGCTTTCCCTGGCGAGCCAGATCGGTCAGATCCTGAGTATATTTATCCAGCGCCTGGTATTTCTCCTCCGGGTTGATGTCGGTGACGCGCTGACTTCCCCGCACGTCCTTCATCGCCTCCTCCACCCCCTCGCGGCTGACCCCGTGGCGACGCAAAATATCTCCGGCCTCCTTTTCGTCGGCCGTCAGCGCCAGCAGAAGGTGCTCGGTGGAGACGTACTCGTCTCGATGCTCGTCGGCCTCCTTCTGGGCCTTTCTCAAGACCTCGGCGAAATCACTGGAGACCGAGGCCTCCACGCCCTCCACGCGGGGCTGGCGCTCCAGGGCCTGACGCACCGCGTTTCGCAGGCGATCCGTCCCGACCCCCAATTTGTTGATGATGGGCACCACGATCCCCTCTTCCTGAGACAGAAGAGCGTCCAACAGGTGGATGGATCGCACCTCCGGATGGCCCCCCTCCACAGCCCGATCCTGGGCCTCCGAAAGAGCTTCTCGTGACTTGATGGTAAATTTCTCGAGTCTCATCGTACTGCTCCATTTCCCCGGCTCTGTCCCCTGGCCGTCCTTCTCGATTCACAGCCCGGCCTTCATCCCTCGACACAGTGCGACCAGGTATGGCCGCCATTTGCGCACAGCTGCCGCAACGCGGTGGGGAGAACATTCTCGTTGTGGGGTTTCATTTACTGAACTCGTTGGTCGTCGAAAAGTGCCCTCACAGAGCACCTCCCGGCTGTGACGAGCTGAAATTATTCACCCGTCGAATTGCGTCAACTCCTTCCTGACCGGTCCCCCCCCACTCTTCGCGAATCTGCGCGTCTTCGATCTTTATTGCCCCGCCGCACGAGGTGGCGTATTATGCGCGGCGAATGGAAGATCGATATTCTCTTTAGTGGAGTTTCCCCAATGTCCAATCAAGCCACCATCTGGCACTACCCCCGGTGCTCGAAGTCGCGTAAGACCCTGGCCATTTTGCGCGATCATGGCCTGACCACCGAGGTCCGCCGTTATCTCGAAGATCCTCCCAGCCCCGAAGAGGTCGCTGCCGCGCTCACGGGCCTCGACTCCGATCCCCTGGAGCTTGTGCGCACCTCGGAGGAGCTCTTCTCCGAATTGGCTCTCGACGCCGACGCTCTCGACGCGGCCTCCATCGCCGATCTTCTGGCAGAGCATCCGAAGCTGATCCAGCGTCCCGTCGTCTTCACCGATCGCGGCACCGTCATCGGACGTCCTCCGGAGAAGGTGTACGAAATCCTGCCCCCGCGAAGCTGAAGCTGGGCCAACCTTTAATCCAACACCCGGCGCGACTCCCGATCATAGTCGAGAATGGAGCGCGCCAACTCCAGACCATACTCCCCGGCGGCCAACGTCACCTCCAGCCCGACCACCATCCCCGGGCCATATCCCTCTCTTCGCTGGTGGGTGCCCACCCCGGCCAGGTTGACCCGCTCCAGCCCCGAATAGGGCGTGCGCGAGACCCCGCCGAACAGCCGCACCGCCATCCCCCCGTATCGATAGTACACCACCCCCGCCGTGGCCGTCGTCGGATGAATCGGCCCCAACCCCGCCGACGCCGACGCCCACACCTCCACAGTATGACGCCTCACCATCCGACCCGGGTAATTTCGCCCCGTCTGCGAACTGCCCAATTCCGTAAACGCCCACAGGGGCACGTCGAGACGAAGGGTGCGATTTTCCACCTCTTCGCTCACCGCAAACGCCCCTCCCTGGCGATTATTGACCTCCAGCTCCCGCTGCATCCCCTCGAAGACCGTCGCCAGGCGAAGCACCCGAAAATCGGCCACCACCCCCAGATCGACGCTATTGACCCTGCCCGATACGTCGGCGATCTGCCCCTGATGATGGTCTGTAGATCCGCTCACGCGGTGGTGATGCACACCGGCGATGCAGCCGAAATTTACCCAACCACAAAGCCCTACCAACAGCAGGGACCAGAAAACACAATATCGAGACATCGAGTCACTCGACAACCAGGGTCGGCTCCATCGCGGTATGCCACCCCACTATGCTCTGGTTTCGAAGAAGCGCAAAATTTTTGTCAGGGCCTCGCAGAATTTTGAGGATCGGCGACTCCGCCGCACCCACCGCAGGCACGCCTTGGCTGCCGAGGATTTCGGCCGCGCCTTTGGCGGCCGACATGAATAGCCACGTGGCCTTTGGCCCGTGATGGGCGTCGGGTTGCCCGCACGCGTCGCCCCCTTTGTCGTCACGGTCCCCAACCCGTCATCCCCACCCACCGCATGGCACATCATTTGCAGCCTTTTCCCCTCAGATATCGGCCCCCGTACTCTCCGGAGCATCCCCATGAAGCGCTTTTTCGCCATCGCCTCCGCCCTCGCCCTTCTCACCGCCTGCGGGACACTTGAGGCCGGTGACGCCAACGAGGCCTCGGAGGGGCTGTCCAAATCGCAGGCCGCAGAGGCCCTCGAAGAAGGTCAACTCAACTACGACCCCTGCGACGAATACGGGTGGTATGGCGACGGACAGTGCGACCTCTTCTGCCCCAACCCCGACCCCTCCTGTGACGACGACAACCAGGACTGCTCCTCGATCATCACCTTCGGCATCCACCCCGACACCGGCGCCTGCCACGAATTCGCCAATCCCTGCGACGTCCCCGACGGCTGGGAACTCTCCTATTCGCAATGTCCCGAGCTTCCCCCCGGCGAAGGAGGAGAAGACGACAGTGACGAGCTTCCCGATGGTTGCATCCAGGTCATCGCCCCTGCTGTCGATCCGGACACCGGCACCTGCCAGGAATTTCCCACTCCCTGCGACGTCCCCGACGGCTGGATCGACGTCGACAGTTGTGACGACGTAGACGCATACCTCGAGCCGGAGGAGTGCATGCAGGTCGTCACCTACGGCGTCGACCCCGACACCGGCACCTGCCACGAATTCCCCACTCCCTGCGATGTCCCCGACGGCTGGAAGACAGCCTACGATGGCTGCCCACCGCCCACCGACGAAGCCGGAGTCGAATGCCACTCCGACTCCGAATGTATGGTCGGCGGCTGCAGCGGTGAATTATGCCACCACGTCGACAACCCCCTGAGTTCCGTCTGTGTATATCTCCCCGTCTTCGCCTGCTACGACGACGAATACACCACCTGCGGCTGCTTCGAGGGCACCTGTGGCTGGGAGGAGACCGACGAACTCGAACAATGCGTCGAAGAGCACGAGGAGTAAGCCCGTGCCCGCAGGCCCCCTTCCCCCCGGCCTCGACTTCCCTCCTTGCCCCCAGCCGAAGGCTGTTCCACAATGGGTCCATTGACGACCTATTTCTGCGGCTCCTGCCCGCCGAATTCCCGGATCGCCTATGTGGACAAAGCCCCTTCAATACTCGCCAGCTCTTCTGCTGTGCCTCACCCTTCTCTTCCTCTTCGCCTGTTCCAGTTCCGACAACGGACCGGGCCAATTGATAGAACGGGACGCCGGCACAGACACCGGCACGGACGTCGGCTTCGACGATGCCTCCGACACGGACGACGTCGACACGGGAGACGACGACGTCGATACCGGCCCGCCTCCCACCGCCGCCTATTGTGAAAACTGCATCGACGACTCGGACTGCATCGAAGACGGCGCCATGTGCGTCACCCTCCCCGATGGCGAGAGCGTATGCGGATCCCCCTGTGATCCCGACTCCGGTGTCTTGCAATGCGACGAGGACTCGCGATGCATCACCGTCGACCAGGCCGGAAACGCCCAATGTCTGCCAGAGCTCCTGACCTGCGTCGACGATCGCTGTGATAATATCGCCTGCCCCGCAGGGTATTATTGCAATCCCTTCGACGGAGAATGCGCACGAGAGCCCGGAATTTGCGATACGGGTTGCCAATTCGACGCCGAATGCGGCGATCCCGCCACCTCGCGATGTCTGGTCACGCCGGCTCCCGATGGCGAGACCATGTGCACCACCACCTGTGACCCCAATGTCAGCGGAGAGGACGTCGATCTGGAGTGTCCGTCGGACTTTGCCTGCGTCGCCCTGGAGGAAGAAGGCGACGAGGGCGTCTGCTTTCCCATGATGCTGACCTGTATCGACCGCTGTTACGACGTGGACTGCCCGGCCGGCCACAACTGCGATCCCCTCACCGGAGACTGCGTGGAGGCCATCGCCGGCGCCTGCGACGCAGGCTGCGAGAACGACGCCGAATGCGGTGGCCAAAACGATATGTGCCTCCACCTCGGCATCGGCGACGAGGCACATTGCTGGCAGGACTGCACCTCCGACTTGACCTGTCCCGACGGCTACGATTGCCTCCCCCTGCTGGGTCTGACCAACAACCTGTGCATCCCCATCAACCAGAGCTGCAATGAATGCAGCGACGCCGACTGCTTCCCCGAGGGCATCTGCGATCCCACCACTGGCGAGTGCATCCCCCATCCGGAAAACTGCAATCTCGAGGGGTGCGACGACGGCGCGATCTGCGAGCCCATCTCGGCCCGATGTACCGAGATCGACAGCCAATGCCGCGGCGAGAGCTGGGCTGTGGACTGCGACAACGTGGTCACCCGCTGCACCTCTCAGCGCCCCGGCGTCGACGGAAAATGCGCCGTCATCTGCTTCGACGACGACGACTGCTCTGGCGATCGCACCTGCGAGAGTACCCAGTACGGCGATCTATGTATGGGCCCCGACTTCGGCGGCCCCTCTAGCTGTGGAGTCATCGGCGAATTCGACGCAGATATCGGTCAACCCTGCGGAGAGGGCGCCAGCACCTGCTCTCCTGGACATTTCTGTGTGGAGGCCGGGCATGTCCCGGGCTTCTGTTCCCAGAG
>SLPW01000447.1 GCA_007131755.1 Myxococcales bacterium
AATGGTGACCACGGAGGGCGGGGCAAGGCCTCCGGTAAGAAACCACTGCGAACGGCGGGCCTGGGCGAGGGCCGGGGCCCGGGCCTGGGAACAACAACCGACGGAAACCGATCACACCCGGGTTGGGGTCGCGAGTTTGCGGGGGATTTGTTACCTGTTACCATTTGGTCGAAATACGGGTGATGATTGAGAGTCTTGCAAGAGGAAGGATCGACATGGAAGCATGGATGTACTCGAGGTTCGTAGCCATATTTGTACTCCTGGGTCTGGTGGGGTTCGCATTCGGTTGTAGTGATGATCCGGCGGAAGGCGACAACGGCAATGGTGGTGTCGAGGATGCCGGCGGCGGGGAGTCCGATGCCGGTGGTGAAGATGTTTCAAGGGACGCGCAAGGCGGTGAAGAGGTCGATTGCCTGCCCTCCGAGGAAGCCTGGAATCAAAATATCGAGCCCATCGTCGATCAATATTGTGGGGAGTGCCACGGGGAGACTCCGCAGTTCGGGGCGCCCTTTTCACTGACGGAGTACGATTTTCTCATCGACGGTAGCCCTGGCAATCGCCCCGTGGATGCCACGGTGGAGCAATTGATCGCCGGAGATATGCCACCGCCGGGTTCGCCGCAGCTGCCTCACGCCGAATTGGATGCCCTCGTCGCCTGGGCCAGTTGTGGTGAGGAACATCCCGATTACGGCCAGGATCTGGAGGCGTCGGCACCCATCTGGGAAGCCCCCGACGATCCTCCGGCGGGATTGGAGCACTTCGATCTCACAGCCGGTGGCTACGAGGTGGCCTCGGATATGCTCGACGAGTATCGCTGCTTTGCCATGGAGGTGCCCCTGGAGTCTGAGAAATTGATGCGGCGTATCGAGCCCATCATCGACGACGGCCGTGTCCTTCATCATTTTGTGATGTCCGTCGACCGCAGCCAACAGGTCGAACTCGGTGATTTTGGCTGTCCTCTATTTCCCCCCGGAGATGAGCACGTCTATGCCTGGGGGCCGGGACAGACGGCACTGGAATTCGACGACGGGGGAATTCGCCTCGGTCCCGACGACCGTCTGGTCCTTCAGATCCACTACAATAACGGCGCTGGTTTTGAGGACGTCGTCGACTCCAGCGGCCTTCGCATCTACTACGAATCTCCCGACGGAAAGACCGAATATGCCATGGCCGAGCAGTACACCATGGACATCAGTATCCCTGCCAACGATACGGCAGAGTCGAGCACGACCTGTACGGTCAATCAGGAGGTGGACCTGGTCGGAACCTGGCCCCATATGCACGAAATCGGCTCCGAATTCGAACACACCGTCACCCGCGGTGATGGTACGGAAGAGACGATCGTGGAGTTGACGGGCTGGCACTTCGAGGCTCAGTTCTTGTACCACACACCGATGACACTGCATCCCGGTGATCAGCTACATCTGACATGCCGGTGGGACAATCCCAACGATTTTTCCGTCGGGTTTGGCACGGGCACGCAGGACGAGATGTGCTTTAGCTTTATGTACGTTACGCCGCCACATACCAATTTTTGCAATTGACGGCCAATCCATTGTGCCTCGCAACCCGAGGATGTGCCGGCGGCGGACCGGCATAACAGCGGCGTTGTACCATTTGCGGGAAATTCTCATGAAGATGCATCTCATCGCTATATGCGTGTTCGTTCTTGTTTCGGGAGGTTTTTTCGCGGCCTGCTCCGATGATTCCGGAGGTACTGATCCAGACGTCGGTACCGACACCGGTGGTGCCCAGGGGGAGGATGTGGGAACGGAGGATTCAGGCGGTGAAGAGCTCGATGCGGGAGCAGGGCCGGACGTCGGAGAAGAGCCGGATGTCGGAGAAGAGCCGGATGTCGGAGAAGAGCCGGATGCCGGAGAAGAGTCTCAGGACCCGTACGAGGGGAGGCCAGTCGGGCAATGTACACCGCAGTCAGGTTGTCCCGATGGGGAAAATACGTATTGTTCTCCGGCTCTTCCCGGGGGCGCCTGCGTCGGCTGCGGAGATGACGGCCATTGTCCGGGCTCGACGGTATGCAATGACTTCGGCACCTGCGCTGAGACATGTAGCGACGAAGAGGATTGTGCACCCGGTCTGCGCTGTCTGGGCAGCGGACAATGTGCGGCGATGCCCTGTGATGGTGGGGGATGTCCCGTACCGCTCTTCGGGTGCAGCGAATCCGACCTCTGTGCCCGAATCGAGTGTGAAGGCGAACCGGAGATATGTCCCGAAGATACCACCTGTGTGAGCGGATGGTGTGTGGAGGATCGAGCGTTGTGACCGGGATCCGTCGAGATTATTCGCGGCGCATCCAATTCTGTGCGGAGATCACGATCAGCACCTGGGAGTCGTCGGGTTCGATGCGGTGGGTTTGGGACTGATAGACGCTGATTTTCAGGTCTTCCGCCTCGTCGATGAGGTGGGACGTCATTTGCGCCGGAATTTCGTATTGCCCCTTATCCTCCGTCTCACAAACGACGATTCGCTCCATACCTCCAGTGCGTGTCTCGACGTCGATGCGCACCACGTCGGCGTCGGGGTGGGGATCCCAGGTGATCAGCATCGGTTCATCGGGCTCGACGGGGTCGTGATCGAAGGAGGTGGTGGGGATGGTCTGTAATTGTTGCTCGAAGGGTGGAAAGACCGGTTCCAGGCCGTCGTCGGAGCCAGCTCCGACGACGGTCAAGGAGGTCTCCGAGGCATAGGCATCGCCCAGGGGGATGCCCGGAGGTGGGGAATAGACGGAGCTATTGTCGTTTGGGGTGTAGACGGCGGATTCGACGCGCAGCCCCATGAGGGTCACCGGGCCGGCGTCGAAGGATTCTACTTCTCCAATCGATATGAGAGCGCCGTAGGCGCGGCACCGGTCGACTTCTCCGAGGTTCTCCCGCGGAAGGCTGCCGGCGGTGGGGCTGCTGCTGGCACTGACGAAGAGGTTTCGATTGACCTGGTCCAGCGATTCGGGATCCGTAAAGGACTCGTCATCGCCCAGGGAGAGACTGTCGGTGGCCTGAATTCGCAACGTGGGAACGGGGACACATTCGCCGTCGTCGTCTGTCCGGGTGCCGATGGGGCAAGGCCACTCGTTATCGTCGTCGGGCCCTGTGTCCTGGGTGTCTGCGTCGACGTCGGGCGTAGAGGCGTCGAGTTCCTGTTCCACATCGGTGCTTCCGGCATCGGTGGTGTCCGTGTCCGGGTCGGCATCGGTGGAGACATCGGGTTGATTCGAGTCTGCATCGCTGGCTGTCACATCGCCGTCGTCGACATCTTGGGTAGTGCCCGCGTCGGGTTCAGAGCTCTGGTTGGAGCTGTCAGAGGGATCGTCGGAGCATCCGAAACTCAGACTCAGTCCCACGAAGAGAAGTGCAACGAAAATACGCTTGGTCTTCACCGATGGCCTCCAGGACTTCGCCTGATGATGTATTCGTCCGATGGAGCACGTAAGGATGCCCATCCCGTCTGGTCAAGGAAGAGCAAGAATACAACGTGTCATCGCAATATCGAAGCGAGCGACGTCAAATAAGACTCACTCGTCAGGAAT
>SLPW01000618.1 GCA_007131755.1 Myxococcales bacterium
ATCGGTGTTGATGGACCTCAATATCTGGGTCGATTGATCGCCCCCATCAACGGTGGTGGAGCGAAAGCAATAAAGCTCGCTCCACCACTCCATCATCCCATCGTACCGGCAGAGAGCGTCTTCTAAGGCAGGCAAGCGGGTCAAAATTGAACGATAATTCCGAGGCCCGGTCCGTCGGCCGTCGGTTGCGCGCTGAGGGAGGCGGAGGTCGTCGACGCGTCGCCGGAGCGCTGGCGAAGGGAACCGTCGCGGTGAAAGCGACGCCAATACGATGCGTTGGCGACTCCCAGCCCTACCACGGTGCCCACCAGGGTGTCCGAGACGTGGTGGCGCCCGTCGTAGACTCGCGAGCCGGCAATGAAGGTCGCCGTGCCCAGCATCGCTGCCTGGGTCGCTATCCCCAGGCCACGGCTCATCGTGCTGGCGTCCTGGCCCCACACATAGCGTCCGCCCACCAACAGTGCAGTATATCCGAAGATATTGAAGGAATGCGAGGAGTGACCGGAGATAAAGCTGCGCTGGCCGTCGTCGATAAGCTCGAGGCCCTCCTCGCGACTGTCGCCGAGAGGATGGTCGCGATAGCCGTCACAATAGGCGCCATATTGGTCGGCCTGATCGTCCCAGGTGCAGTGGTAGCGAAGCGCCCGTTCTCCGAAGTCCGGCCGCAGCCGGCCTACGAAGGGCTTCGTCATCGACGTGATCGTCGCCGTAATGGCCACCGTCTCCGCATAGCCCACGAAGGCCTCGTGGAATTCGTGAGCCGAGCCTCCTCCGGCGGCCAACTCCGCCCCCTCCAGCCCGGCGACGAAGAAACCACCCATTGCCACCAGGCGGTGAATCCACACCGTGGGCACCGTCTCCTCGACGCGTTCCTCGAGATGGGACTTTGCCACCGTCTGGGATTCGAAGACCAGCACGGGATTGGTGGGATCGTAGCTGGGCCCGATCATCGCCTGCTGACGGGGAGTGATATCTTCGCCGATTACGTATCCCGCGATGCCTCCCACCACCAGCCCGTAGTCCACCAGATAGCGCGGCGACCACCAACTCATGTCCATCCGTGATTGCTCCTGAGCACCCTCGTCGATGACTTCGGCCCAGGATGTGGACGGAATGGACAGCGCCGTCATAGAAAAGAAAAGGGCGACGAAAAGAGCATAAATACGCGGTACGGATGACATCGAGGTTCTCCGAGACTACGGGAATATGGCGCGCATAACTTGCGCTACCGTAGCATCACAATCACCTCATTGCAGCGTGAAATCCACCCCGAAGGTCACCATCCCCCTCAACCCGCTGTTGACGTATTCCGAGCTCGGGCCCGCTCCCACGGGAACGTGGGCGTATTGTCCGGCGACTCCGAGGTTCATGTCGATCTTCTTCTGTCGCGGAAGGATATCCACCTCGGCGCCGAGGACGGCGTTATAACCCGGCCCGGCGAGGTTCAGCGCCAGCGACGGGCCGGCCTCCAGATAAAAGGCCAGCGGCGAAAGGGGGACACCCGTGCGCACATGGCCGTTTACGTCGAGTTGAGTATAGGACTGGCCCTCCTCGGCGAAGACGTGGCGCGCCAGGTTGATCTTTCCTCCCACCGAGAAATACTCAAAGCCCAGAAGGGCCCTCAGTCCCATGCCCGTGCTCTCGAATTGACGTTCATGCTCCACGACGGTCCCGTCGAGCTCCATCGTCTCGTCGGCCAGGGGAATCCAGCGCGCGTCGACGCCCAGGCGAATCAAAGCGTCCGCATTCGACGGCGCCACAAGGCTCATCGTTGCCGTCATCGCGCATATCGCGCTCACCACTTTCATCCATCTCATCAATGCCATCCTTTGCTACGGACATGGGTTTCGTCGCGACTCAAAGGATTGAACGCAGACGAGGTGCGAATTATGCAAATTTGGCACGAATAACCAAGCCGAATTGTCGCCGAACTTAGTTGTACTATGAGGCATCAAACCCCGCCGCACGGCGGGCCTCGGCGATCATCTCCTCTCGCTGTCCTTCATCGCGCCAGGACTCTTGAATCTCCTCACTCAAACTGTGGAGGGGATCGAAGTACATAAAATGCTCTCCCGGCTTGACCGACGGCGCCGTATACACGCTGATCCCCGTCTCCCGGTCGTAGTGCTCGTGGGAGTGGACGGCTCGTTTTCCTCCGCCCCCAGGGGCGTCGACCACGAAGGTCGGGGTATTGAACCCCGCTGTGACACCGCGCACGTATTTCTCGATCTCCTTATTTGTCTCCACGGAGGTGCGCAGATCTTCGACTCCCTGCACCATATCGTGCTGGTAGACGTAGTAGGGATGGACATTGATCTCTCCCAGGCGCTTGATCAGCAGCGCCATGGTGGAGGGATCGTCGTTGACGCCCCGTTGCAATACCGACTGGTTTCTGACCACTACGCCGCGCTCGAAAAGCGCATTGCACGCCCGGCGGCTGATCTCGGTGATCTCATTGGGATGATTGAAGTGGGTGTGGATGACCACCTGCTTGTGCAGCTTGCGTCCTCGCTCCACCACTCGGGTAATCGCGTCGAGCCACCGCTCGTCGCTGAGCACCTTCATCGGCATCACGGCCAACCCCTTTGTGGCATAGCGCAGCCGTCGAATATTGGGCATCTCCAACAGCCGCATTCCGATGGTCTCGATATGCTTGAAGGCCAGGTTGAAGGTGTCGCCACCGCTGATGACGATATCCTCGAGTTGGGGCTGGCTTTCGATATAGTCGAAGGCTTCCTCCCAGCGTTTGGGATTGACCCTGAGCTTGACCTTCTGCACCGTCTCGGTGTCTACCCCGATGGCGTAGCTACGGGTGCAAAACCGGCAGTACACCGGACAGGTGTCCAGGGGCAAGAAAAGTGCTTTGTCCGGATAGCGATGGGTCAATCCCTCCACGGGGGCGTCGCTCTGCTCATGCAGAGAGTCCAGGGTCAACATCGGGTGGTCTTCGTACAGCCGCGACCCGATGGGGATAAATTGGGTGCGGATGGGATCGGACCAGGGATCTTCCCAGTCGATCAGCCCCAACAGATAGGGGGTCACTCGTACCGCCATCGGTGCTTTTCGAAATCCCTCTTTGACGTCTTCGACGAACTCGTCGGGGGCGATCTCCTCGATGAGTTCGATGAGCTTGTCTTCGCCATAGGCCGAATTTCGCATCTGGAAGACGAAGTTTAGAAATTCCTCTTCGCTCACCTCGGAAAAAGCAGGAATCTTGCGCCAGAACTCGTCGTCGCGAAGGCGACGGTGCAGCAGTTTCGCTTCGTTGTGGTTGGATTGGGACGGATCGGGGGGGATGAAATCTTGCGCCGTAGCCATGCGTCACTCCTTCAGTATCGTGGTGTGGATGAGGTGACGATGCCTCCGCTCGGTACGCCTACCGCACCACACCGAACGTTCGATGAAAACGTGTCGTCAGTGGCGCGGCGGGCCGTAACCGCTAGCCTCATCCACACTCCCGAAGAAGCCTGTCTGGCTGGGGAGTCCGGCTCTCTAAATCTGAGCGTTTCAATCGGGCCTGTCAAGAATGACCG
>SLPW01000312.1 GCA_007131755.1 Myxococcales bacterium
CTCGCCAACCGCAGGCACGCCTTGGCTGCCGAGGATTTCGGCCGCGCCTTTTGCGGCCGACATGAATAGCCACGCGGCCTTCGGCCCGTGATGGGCGTCGGGTTGCCGGCACGTGTCGACCCCACCGTCGTTCCTCAATCGTCGACACTACCGCAACCTCCAGCCATAGACGACCCGAACCTTCGTCTCTGGATACGGATCCACTTTCGGACCGGAAAATAGGGCTTTCGGAGACGATGTGCTCCCGCGCATCGGCTGTCCTGCGCAGTCCGTCGCGGCGACTGCCGATAGCGGGGACGCTATCGGCTCCGAAAAACCCTTCTTATGACAAGTCAGTGGTATGCTGTGTTGTCGAGATAGCCCCATAGCTCCTCGCCGACAGTCGCTACGCCCGTATTCAACTTCTTAACTCGATGGATCTCCGATCTCCGACCAACTTCTACTTTCTGTGACGTGCGTCGTGGGGTTTCACGCCTTGCGTTCTCGCTACAGACCCTCAACTTGTTAACGGCTATCCCCGTGAGCGGGGAGGTGGCCCCGAGTGTATTTTACGAGGGGCCGGAGGGGCCCTACGCAGGCCACGCAGCCCCCGTTCTGTCATTTTCGTCATTTCTGTCTCAGCCCATCATCCACCACCACATACCCGCCAATCTCCGGTCATCTCCCCGACCCACGTCAGTTGCCACATCGATGACGATCGTGTAGGCGATCAAGTCAACGATAGAGTATCGATGAGGAGAGAAATCCATGTGGTACCGAAGTTGGATCCCCTTCGCCTTTGCGGCCCTGATCGCCGCCGGTTGTTCTTCGAGCCCCGACGTCGAAGACGACGTCCCCCGGGAAGGCGCTGCTGCTGAAGTTCGGGCCGACGAGCCGCGGGCTCAATACGTCTCGAAAGCCTATGAGGACGCCGCCCGCTGGCTCCCCGCCGAGACCGTCGCCGTCTACGTTCAGTCCACCGAGCCCTTCTGGGATATGATCGGTGACCTCGTCCTTCCCATGGCCAACCCCGATGCCGAACCGGGAAGCGCCGGCACCGTGGAGGGGTTGCGAAGGGATATGAGCGAATTCTCCCGCCAGTATTTCGGCTTTGACACCTGGCAGGTCGACACGGTGGTCATGGCTGTCCACGACAGCGGTGGACTGGGCGTGGCCTTCGGTGACTTCGACACCTCCCTGGACCTGCCGACCACCGAGATTGACGGAAAGACCGTATATATCGTCGACCTCGCTCACTTTCTGGAAGACGATCTCTTCGCCTCGGAGCTGCAACAATTCGAAGACCAGGGAGTGGATTCGGAGTTTTTCTCCAGCATATATCTTCTCCCCATCGACAAGCCGCGCAGCGGATTCGTCGGCGCATTGGATCCCGCGGAGTTGGAATCTATCCTCGCTGCCGACGAAACTGATACTCTAGCGGCCAGCAAAGCCGGGGAAAGATACGCCCAGTTCTTCGACCGTACCAAAGGGGCACAGCTTGCCGTGGTGGGATCGCTTCACAAGGCCGACCGAGCCCTGAGCGCTCTTGAGGGGCATCAGGAAAATCTGTTGGACGACGATTTTGTCGACTGGGTCGCTTTTAGCTTTGGTGACGCCCTGAAGCTGACGGTCACCGGTGACCGGCACACTCTGGAAGATCTGGAGTTACGAGCCGACGACCTCCTCTTTCAACTGCGCGATTTGACCGACGAATACGCCCCCATGCTCGCCGGCTCCGTCTACGGCGACATGGCCTTGGCCTACGTCCAGCACACAGTGGAATCCATCGCCGCTCAGATCGTGCCACGATGGTTGTCCGAGGAGACCCTTCGCTTCGATGTCGCCCTCAGCGGCGGAAGTACCAGTCGAATCTGGGGCGCCTATTCGGTGGCCATTGTCCTCGCCATACCTCTCGTCGCAAGGGCATTCGATTCCGGTTTCGACTCCATCTTCGACGATTTTGACGACCTCGACGATTTTGACGCCTACGACGACTTCGACGACTTCGACGACACCTACGAATACGAAGTCCTGAGAACCGCCCCTGACGATTGGGGTGAACTCACAACGGAGGGATTGGGTGATCCCGTCGTGCCTGAGGAGGCGGGCGACGGCGAAGCGGGAACCATCGAAGGCCTCGGAGCCATCAGCGACGACATCGAGTCCGACGACGATGATACCGAACAAGATGAGGAATCCCCCTGAAGCAGCCTCATCGTCATCCACGACGGCAACCAGAGCTTTTGATTTGAGCCAATATCGACGACGGAAATCCACGATGCAGTATAAGAACACAACGCTCGCCATCCTGCTCGCCACCATGACCGCCACGGCGGGGATCGCCTGCTCCTCCACACCGGAAGCTGACGACGACGCAATCCCTGTGGAACTTCCACGGGCCGATGCCGCTGAGGCATTCCACGCCTCCGCCCCCTGGCTTCCCGCTGGCTCCGACGTCGTCATTTCCATCGCCGGACCCACCATCTGGGATTTCCTGGGCTACGGTCTGCTGCCCACCACCAATCCCGACGTCGCGCCTGGCGAATTGGGCACCATCGACGGGCTTCGCTCCGATTTTGGCGACATCCTTCGCCAATACTTCGGTTTCGACTTCGGAGAGACCTACTCGCTGGTGACGGCCATGGACATCGAAAGTGAGCGCTTGTCCGTGGTCATCCTCGGTGAATTCGATGCTCCCCCGACAGCGACGACCGTCGACGTTGGCGACCACACTGCCTACGAGATCGATCTCGGCGAAGCCCTCAGTGAGGTCTTTACGTACGGTGAAGTCCTCTATGCTCTTCCCATCGACGAACCCCGCCGGGGACTGGTCTTCGCTCAGCATACGGAAGAGTTGATGCAACTGGTCGACGATGCTGGCCTCTCCGATCCTGGCGGTGAAGCCCACTCCACCTTCCCCCGCCTCTTCGACGACGCCCACGGCGCCGCCGTCGCCGTCGCCGTCACCGCCGAACATATGGAGCCCATGCTCGCCGACTTTGCCGCCATGGGCATGCCCGTCCCCTCGGCCGCCATCGTCAGTTATGGCGAAGCCTTTCGTACCACCATTGAGGGCGAACCCCATCATCTCCAACAGATCACAGCCCTCGTTGAAGACTACGTCGAATATTTCCGTGCCGATGTCGAGGCCGACTACGACGCCGACGACGACAATTATCTGACGAGACTGGCGACCATCTTTCTGCACCACACCATGGCCGCCGTATCGGACCAACTCTATCCGGAACTCGATGACAATCGCCTGCGCTACGAAATCGAGTTGACCGACCAGGGATCGCGAACGGACGTCTTGCTCGCCTCCCTGCTTCCCTATGGCATCTACGCCATGAGCGCCGCCTTGGATGACTATACCACTCGCGCCGTGACGTCCGAGGCCGTGGCAGTCTTATCTTCCGTCAGTCGGGCCGCCCTAATCTATTGTGAGGGCGATCAACAATACTCCGCCCCCGACGGCGCCGAGCCCTGGCATCCAGGTGATCCCGACGAGGCGGGCAGCCGTCCCGGCATGCCCGTCAGTTTCGAC
>SLPW01000428.1 GCA_007131755.1 Myxococcales bacterium
ATGGGCATACCGAGCTTCATCATCGCCGCATAGGTAGTGTGCTTTTCCATGGACTGGATGGACCAGGGGTTGTTCAAAACGTAGAGGTCGTCCATGAGGATGGACTTCTTGAGCCACTCCCGAGTGGTGGGATACCAGTGGGTCAGGCGATCCAGTACCACGTCGTATTTGCAGGGCTGGGCCAGGTCGTAGGGCTCCATGGTGACCCGCTCCACCTCGAGGCGCACTTCCTCACCGTCCCATGGGATGACGAGATCCATGGTCTCCAGGATCTGCTCGTAACAAAGGGGCCAGCAGATATCTGCGCCGAGTGAAAGCCCGATATGGCGCGTCCTCGTCGGGAGGGAGCGCAATTTCTCGGGTTTTTTCTTGTTGGCCGTTTTGGGAGCGGCTTTTTTGGCTTCGGGCTCAGCGGTGGCGGCGTCATCGGATGCCATGGGATTCCTCAGATTCGCGGGTGAGTAAGTATACCTATAAGCAACAGGAGTTTTTTATCTCCACATCTCCGTTATCTCCATCATCTCCTTTGCTTTTCTGGTGTCGTTTCCAGGCAATGTCCTGCGGTTATTCGTAGATCATCAAGAAGGCACCGGGAAAGAGCCACGACAGCCCTTCGCGCAGGCGGTCGCGCCAATTCTCCCAGTTGTGGCCATCTCGGGCCTCGCGGTAACGCACGTTCATCCCCGTCGATTTCAGAAGAGGAATGAGAGAGCGATTTTCGTAGATCAGAGATTCGTACATCCCGCAGCTTACGAAGACGCGCTCCGAGATGGCCGAGGGGTCGGCGCGAAACTCGTTCATGAATCGGGTCACCGGGTCGAAGGCAGGACCCCTTCGGGGATTGTCTTCGCCAATATCGGTAAACGCAAAGGAGCCCGATTGCAGCAGGAGTCGTCCGTAGAAGCCGGGGTAGCGAAAGGCCGTGGACAGGGTGGCGACGGCGCCAAAGCTTGCGCCCATCAGGCAGCGGTACTGCGGCTGGGTTCGAAGAGAAAATTCGCCCTCCAGAAAGGGAACCAACTCCTCGGTCAGAAAATAGGCGTGGTCTGCGTCGTTGGCGTACTCCACCAATCGATTCGGGGAGTCCGTCAGAGCCACGACCATATCCGGGATCTCCCGGCGGGCCATCAGGTTGTCCAGCACATGGCCCAGGGACGCATATTTTAGGTAGTCCCCTCCGTCGTGGACGATGAGCAAGGGATAGCGTCTCGTCGTGCGGTAGCGTGCCGGCAAATAGAGCCGAAGGACGCGGCGTCCGAAGACCTCGCTGGGAAAGCTGATATTTTTGTAGAAGCCGGAGGGAAATTCGTTGTTCGGGTGTACCCACTCGGGGACGGTATAATCCTCTCCGTGGGCTACAGAGTTGGCGCCGAAGGGATCTCTGGCCAGATGCGGATTGAGGGGGTCGCGGATCCAGCGGCCTTGGCCGTCGCGGCTGACCTCGAATTTGTATTCCACCCGCGATCCCGGCGGAAAGGGCATGCTCAGATGCCACAGATCGGTACCCTCAATGCGTTGGAGATCGCGCGATGAGGCAAGTCCATAGATCCAGTGTCGAAGCTGTACGGCGTCGGCCTCGCCACGCCATACGAAGGTGCCCGTTCCGTCGCGTACGATGGGAAATTGATGGGAGTCCAGAAATTGCTGGACTGCCTCGGCAGTCTTGGGGCCTTCCAGAAATTCGTCGATGGGAGTCTTCATGGCTGCCACCCCCTGTGAACTTCGCCGGACTCTGTGAGTCGGGCAATATCAGTTGCCTCAACCATCTCTCCACCTCGGCAGACGATCTTCGAGCCCGGGTCGAGGCCGAGACAGTTGGCGGGTGCCATGCGTTGGACGAAGCGTCCGATGCCCGCCTTCTCGTCGAGGTGAACCCGCTCGCTTAGATCGGGAAGTGCTACCAGGTCGGGGCAAAACCCAAAGCCCACGTCCAGAAGCTGGGCCAGATTCTTTCCGAAGGGCGGGGAGTCGTGAAAGAGGACGATTCGCTCGGTGAGGACCATCGCCCCGGCCGACCAGGCGACGATGGGGCGCTGTCCCCAACTCGAGAAGACGTCGAAGAGGCGAAGCCGGTTCAACAGGGCCACTACATGACCTCCGGAGATGATCATTGCCGCGCAATCGTCGAGTTGCTCCGCCACCTCTCGGCGCTGCTCCATCAGTGAGTCCACGGAGTCAATGGGCCACTCTTCGGCAAATTCAATTCGAGCGCGTCGACAGCGCTCCAGATGCACCCCGTCGAGATGACGAAGTTGAGCGACCGTGATTTTTAACTGTTCTTCGATCATCTCCGAAGAGACGTGACGTACGGCGATGGCCCGGTGGGCATCGTCGATGGAGTCGAGGCGGCGGCGGTAGAATTCCTGGAGACGCCGAAGGTGTTTTTGACGAAGGCCCCAGGCGGCGACGAAGTCGTGCTCTTTGACGGCCACCTTCTCGGAGCGCTCGTGAAGTGCCAGATTGACGACGGGGCGGTCCAGAAATTCTCGGAGGACTCCGTCGTCGCTCTCGTTTTCTTGCCAGGCGGCGGTGATGAGAGCGATGGGGCCGTCGACGTCGAGCTCGTCGACGGCGTCGCGAAGGTCTGTGTAGTCGCGGGGCTGGGGCCCCAAAAGGACCACCGTCCCCTCGTAGGCTTTCGATTCGTCACTCATGGACGGGCCCTCACTTGTACGGATTGACCGACGTGGTCGAGGAGTTGTCGGAGGCGATCATAATTTTTGTGCTTCATGCGGATCCAGGCGTTGGCCATATAGCCAGCTTCCACGGGCTGGGTGGGCGTTCCCGGGGGCGGCAGATGCTGGTCGATGATAAAGTGGCCGAATCGGTGGTGAAGCTCCTCGACGCCCTCATAACCCACGATGGTGCCGTCGCAATCGGGGCGAAGGGCGATGATGCCCGCCGAATAGCGGCGCGACGGGGTCTGGCTCGGTCGCCCGTGGCAGATGAGCATCGCCCACTCCCGGTAGAGATCCATATCGTTACCCGCGTTGTATAGATCCCAGGCGCGTACGCCGGGCGGGCGACAGCCGATCTCGGAGAATTTCAATCCCTTGGGTCCGAAGAACCACTCCATATGGGTGGCCGTGGTCTCCAGGTCGAGAAGCTCGATGACCTTACGGCCCATCTCCTTGACCTCGTCGTAAGTGGAGACGCTGTCGATGCGGTTGGTGGTGATGAATTGCGGCGAGATCCAACGCGTTCGCATCGCATGGAGGACGTTGGGATAGTAGTGGGTAATGAAGTCGTGAACCACTTCTCCGCCGAGGGTCAGAGTGTCGTAAAATCCCTCGTGGCCCTCGATGAACTCCTCGACGGCCACCTCGACGCCGTCGTATTCAATGCCCGATTCGGCGATGGCAGCCTCCAACTCGGCGTCGTCGCCGATGCGGGTCGCGCCCGAGGCGCCGGCGCCGTCGCGGGGTTTAATGACGATGGGATAACCCACGCGCTCGGCGAAGTCTCGGATCTCGTCGGCCGTCGTCGCTCCCGCGGACGCAGCACAGGGGATTCCTC
>SLPW01000103.1 GCA_007131755.1 Myxococcales bacterium
GGGCCCCCAAGGGGGTGATGCACGTCCACGAGGCCGTCGTCGCCCACCACGTCACCGGCCAGATCGCGCTGGATTTTCACGGCGACGACATCTTCTGGTGCACCGCCGATCCCGGCTGGGTCACGGGCACCTCCTACGGCATCATCTCTCCTCTGAGCAACGGACTGACCATGGTCGTCGACCAGGCCGAGTTCAACGCCCAGAGGTGGTATCGCATCCTCCAGGACGAAGGGGTCACCGTCTGGTACACCGCCCCCACGGCGATCCGGATGCTCATGAAGGCCGGTGCCGAAGTTGCCGAAAAATACGACCTGCGCCGCCTTCGCTATATCGCAAGCGTCGGCGAACCCCTGAATCCCGAGGCCGTCGTCTGGGGCCAACAGGTGCTGGGCCTTCCCATCCACGACAACTGGTGGCAGTCCGAGACGGGGGGAATCATGATCTCCAACTACCCGTCGATGGATATCAAACCGGGGTCCATGGGCCGCCCTCTTCCCGGCGTAGAAGCCGCCATCGTCGAACGCTCCGAAAACGGCGGCCTACAGGTCATCACCGAGCCCGACAAAGAGGGTGAATTGGCCCTCAAAAAGGGCTGGCCCTCCATGTTTCGGGGCTACCTGGACATGGAGGAGCGCTACCAAAGTTGCTTCGTCGACGACTGGTACCTCACCGGCGATATGGCCCGCGTCGACGACGAGGGCTACTTCTTTTTCGTGGGCCGCACGGACGACCTCATCAAATCCGCCGGCCACCTCATCGGCCCCTTCGAGGTGGAGAGCGCCCTTCTGGAACACCCCGCCGTCGTCCAGGCCGCCGTGATCGGAATTCCCCACGAGACGGCTGGCGAGATCGTCAAGGCCTTCGTCGAATTGGGCGATCAATACGAGGCGGACCGCGATCTGCTGCGAGAACTGAAGGGGTTTGCCCGAACCCGCCTCGGCCCCGCCGTCGCCCCCCGCAAGATCGAGGTCATTGACGAGATCCCCCGCACTCGAAGCGGAAAGATCATGCGCAGGCTGCTCAAAGCCCGAGAACTCGGCGAACCCGAGGGCGATACCTCGACACTGGAAGGGGGCTCGCAATGAGCGACAAACCGGAAGTGCGACTGGAGAAGATCGACCGCGACAGAGGCCACCATCTGCTCCACCAGATGCTCCGCATCCGGCGCATGGAGGAACGCTCGGCCGACCTGTACGCCCAGACCAAAATCCGGGGCTTTTTGCACCTCTATATTGGCGAGGAGGCCGTCGCCGTGGGCGTCATCGACGCCTTGCGCGACGACGACGCCGTGCTCGGCACCTACCGCGAACACGGCCACGCCCTGATGAAGGGATTGAGCGCCAAATCGATCATGGCCGAGATGTTCGGCAAAGAATCCGGATGCAGTCGCGGACGCGGGGGATCGATGCACCTCTTTTCCAGAGAGCACCGCTTCTTCGGAGGCCACGCCATCGTCGGCGCCGGCATCCCACCCACCGTGGGCCTTGCCCTGGCCGACAAGATGCAGGGCCGTGACCGCGTCACCGCAGGATTTATGGGCGACGGCTCCGTCGCCGAGGGCGAATTCCACGAGTCCATGAACCTCGCCGCCCTCTGGAAAGTGCCGGCACTTTTTTGCTGCGAAAACAACTTCTACGCCATGGGCACCGCCCTCGACCGCCACCAATCCCAGCCCGACCTCCACCTCAAAGCCGCAAGCTACGGCATCCCGTCCATTCAGGTCGACGGCATGGACGTCATCGCCGTCAACCACGCCACCCGCCGCGCCGTGCGCGCCATTCGAAATGGCGAGGGGCCCTATTTTATCGAATTCCAGACCTATCGCTTCCGCGCCCACTCCATGTTCGATCCCGAGCTGTACCGCGACAAATCGGAGGTCGAAAAATGGAAGGAGCGCGATCCCATCGACAATTTCTCCACCTACCTGCGCGAACGGGATCTGTTGAACGACCAGGAATTCGACGATCTCGACCAGCAGGCCCGAGACGAGATCGAGGAGGCTGTGCGCTTCGCCGAGGAGGCAGACTGGGAGGCCGTCGAGGATCTGGAGCGCTTCGTCTACACCGAGGAGGACTGATGGGGGCTTCGAAGACAATCACCTATCGAGAGGCCATGCGCGAGGCCATCAAGGAGGCCCTGCAAAGAGACGACCGGGTCTTTCTGATGGGCGAAGACGTCGGCTACTACGGCGGGACCTTCGCCGTCTCCAAGGGGCTCGTCGAGGAATTCGGCGAAGAGCGCATACGGGATACGCCACTTTCGGAGAGCGGCTTCGTCGGCGCCGGCATCGGCGCCGCCCTGGGCGGCATGAGACCCATCATCGAGGTCATGACCGTCAACTTCAGCATGCTCGCCATGGACCAGATCTTGAACACCGCCGCCACCCTCTTGCATATGTCCGGCGGCCAATTCAACGTCCCCGTGGTGATCCGCATGGCCACCGGCGCCGGCCGTCAACTGGGCGCCCAGCACTCCTTGAGCCTCGAGAATTGGTACGCCCATATCCCGGGCCTCAAGGTCGTGGTCCCGGCCACCGTCGACGACGCCCGGGGCATGCTCTGGACGGCCCTGGAGGACCCGGACCCGGTGCTCATCTTCGAGCACGCCGGGCTCTACAACCGCGAGGGAGAGCTCACCGTCAATGGCAACCCCGTAGACATCGACTCCGCCCGGGTGCGCCGCGAAGGCAGTGATATCACCATCATTACCTACGGGGCGAACCTCTTCTGCTGTCTCGACGCCGCCGACGAGCTCACAGGCGACGGAATCGACGCCGAGGTCGTCGAATTGCGCTCCCTTCGCCCTCTCGACGTCGACACTTACGTCGAATCCGTTCAGAAGACCGGCCGCTGCGTCATCGTCGACGACGGCTGGAAGACCGGCGGCATCTCAGCCGAGATCGGCATGACCCTCGTCGAAGAAGCGTTCTTTTCGCTCGACGCCCCCATCGCCCGAGTATGTCGCGCCGAAGTCCCCATGCCCTACGCCGGCCACATGGAGCAGGCCGCCCTGCCTCAGGTCGAAGACGTCGTGCATAGCGCCCGAAGACTGGTGAAACCCAATGGTTGAATTCAAGATGCCCTCTCTCGGGGCCGACATGACCGAGGGCACGCTCACCGCATGGAACGTCGACGTCGGCGACACCGTCGAGCGCGGCGATATCATCTGCGAGATCGAGACCAATAAGGGCGATATCGACGTCGAGGTCTGGCACTCCGGCGTGGTGCAGGAGCTTCTCGCCGAACCGGGCCAGAAGCTCCCCGTCGGTGAGGTGCTGGCCGTCATCGACACCGAAGAAGAAGAGGTTGCGGAAGAAGAGGCGCCCGAGAAAAGGGCACCGAAGCCGACGGAGGCCGAAGTAGCGGCCAGAAGACGGCGCGACCCGGCGGATCTGCGCGTTCCCGAGGGCATCATGGCCTCGCCGGCCGCCCGCCGCCGGGCCGCAGAGCTGGGCGTCGACCTCGAAGAAACTCGGGGAACGGGACTCCACGGATCGATCACCATCGCCGA
>SLPW01000547.1 GCA_007131755.1 Myxococcales bacterium
ATTCGACGCCTCGACGCCGTCGTCGTCACCCACGGTGACTATGATCACTACGGCGGCCTCTTCGCCACCATCCGTCCCTTTCGACCCCGCACTTTTTACGTCGATCCCGACGACGAGGCTCCACGTCTTCTAGAGTTGCGCGAAGAGATGGAAGACGCCGGCACCCACATCGAATTCGTCGACCAAACCACGACCATCGCCACCGACGATGTGGAAGTCCATATCCACCGGCCGTCCCTTCCCGACGCCGATCCCAACGATCGAAGCCTCACCGCCAGCTTTTCCTTTGCCGGCGCCGGTGTCCTGCTTGCCGGCGATCTCGAGGCCCCTGGTGAGTCCTGGCTCGTAGATCATGTCCATGGACCCCACGCCCTCGTAAAAGCACCTCACCACGGCCCACGGACCTCCAGCTCCGCGGAATTCATCGAGCATTTCCAGCCCTCCGTCGCCGTCTCCTCCTCGGGCCGCCACAACCGCTTCGGACATCCCCACACCGAGGTCGTCGATCGCTATCATCGCTACGGCGTCGATCTCTTTCGCACCGACCAACAGGGCGCCATCGTCGCCACCATCACCGACGACGGCATCCTACGCATCCACCCCACCCATATACCCGAATGACCCCGCACAGCTACCAACCCCCATCCTCGTTCTCGGGCTCGGGCTCGGGCTCGGGCTCGGGCTCGTTCTCGGGCTCGTTCTCGGGCTCGTTCTCGTCGTCGAGGTCGATTCCGAGGTCGAGGTCGATTCCGAGGTCGAGCCCGATTCCGAGATCGAGGTCGAGGTCGAGCCCGATTCCGAAATCGAGGTCGAGCCCGATTCCGAGGTCGAGGTCGAGCCCGATTCCGAGATCGAGGTCGAGCCCGATTCCGAGGTCGAGGTCGAGCCCGATTCCGAGCTAAGAATCTGGGGGTATGTCCCAATCCTACTGGTTATTCCAAGAACTTATGCGCAATTCAGAGTCGAGTCGGGGAGGGGCCGAGGACGCTTTACAGTCCGAGGCGGAGGGGGCACCGCAGGGCTACCAACCCCCATCAAGGCACCGACCACAACCCCACGCCATCGGCCACCATCATCGTCCCCAACACCAGAAGCACGACGATCAACACCATTCGAATCGTCGCCTCCGGCACCTGGGTGCCCATCTTCGAACCCATCTGGGAGCCCATCAAGATTCCGGCCATCGCCGGCACCGTCACCGCCACGTCTACCAGCCCCGCTCCCGTGTAGATCAAGGCGCTGACCAGGGCCGTCATCCCCACCATAAACGTACTGGTCGCCACGGCGGCCCGCATGGGCACCCGCATCACCTTATTCATCACCGGCACCTGCACTGCGCCGCCGCCGATGCCGAGCATTCCCGCCGTCAGCCCGGCCACGCTGTTCAATCCCACCCCTCTTCGCACATGCTGCGGCACATACTTTCGCTGGCCGGGCTTGGTGGGCCGATCATAACTCGCCACCAATCCGTAGGGATCGGGGCCACTTTTGACGCTTCCTCTTCCCCGGGGATTGGTGATGAACACCAGCGCCACCAGGGTCAGGACCAGTCCGAAGATCACCTTCAGAGCGCTCACGGGCGCAAAGATCACCACCATCGCCCCGGCGATGGCGGCGGCGATGGTCGAGATCTCGAGCACCATCGCCAACTTCATATTCACCATCCCCTCCTTGAGATACACCTCGCTTCCCTTCAGAGAGGTCAACACCACGCAGATGGCTCCGGCGGCGATGGCAGCGCGGATGTCAATTCCCAGCGCCACCACCAGCACAGGGACGACGAACGTCCCACCTCCCATGCCGACCATCGTTCCCAGGGCGGCAGCAAAAAAACCGGTCAACGCGATCGCCAACAACAATAGGGTGCTCATAGGCCCCCCTCGATGCAGTTCATGATGGGGACGGCGGCGATGATGATTCCAAATACCATCGCCGCCAGAACTACTGCTCCCCAGGATTTTCTCTTGACTCCCGAAAAGAACATCGACACCAGCGCAAGCCCGGGACCAGCCAACAACACCCAGATCCCCAGCGTCGTCAACGCCGCCGGCTCCCCTGCTGCCAGGGTCGACCCCAGCTCGCCAGGGGGCACCAGGCCGCTTCGCATCTCACCGTGAAGATACAGCTCCGCCGCCACCCCCCCGACGGCCATCACAATTCCGACGAGGCTGATCGCACGATACAGCCAACCGACCACCCCGGCATTATAGGCCGCTATTGGAGGTTCCGATGAGGATCCATCCGGAGGTTCCGATGAGGAAGCATCCGGAGGTTCCGAGGAGGAGTCCTCTTTCGACTCGCTTGAGGACTCCACGGATTGTGTGTCGTTATCCATTCTTTCCTCCCGACTCGCCATTTCTGGCAAGCCGTCTTCTTCAGCGTAGAGACTCTTACGGGATCCTGTCAAATATTTCGACGGCACAACCTCACCCTTCGGCTCCACGCTCCTTATGAGAGTGGCACCTATACGGATTTGACGACGAAACGCAAATGCTTCTTCAAATTCGCTCGTTGAACTGCACTCGCTTGTGGTTTCGCTCGTTGAACTGCACTCGCTTGGAGTTTCGCTCGTTGAACTGCACTCGCTTGTGGTTTCGCTCGTTGAACTACACTCGCTTGTCGTTTCGCTCGTTGAACTGCACTCGCTTGGAGTTTCGCTCGTTGAACTGCACTCGCTTGTCGTTGGTAGTTAGCTAACTACCAGCGAGGCGTTAGCCGAGCGTAACAACAAGTGAGCGCAGCGAACGTAACTACCCGTGAGCGCAGCGAACGCAACTACCCGTGAGCGCAGCGAACGCAACTACCCGTGAGCGCAGCGAACGTAACTAACACTTGTTCCCTCCCATTCCCTGTTCACATTTACTTTGCCCTGCCGTCACTTGTGACGACTCTTTCTTGCGATTGTTCCGCGCAACACCGGGGGATTTCCGTGAACCGACACGACTGGTACCGCGACGCCATCATCTACGAGGTCCACGTCCGCTCCTTCTTTGACAGCGACGGCGATGGCATCGGTGATCTGGCCGGGTTGACCGAACGCCTCGACTACATCGAGCAACTCGGCGTCACTGCCCTTTGGCTGCTTCCCTTCTACCCCTCCCCGCTCAAGGACGACGGCTACGATATCGCCGGCTACACCGATATCCATCCCGACTACGGCACCCTGGCCGACTTTCGGCGCTTTCTCGACGAGGCCCACCGACGGGGACTGAAGGTGATAAGCGAGCTGGTCATCAACCACACCTCCGACCAACACCCCTGGTTTCAGCGCGCCCGCCAGGCTCCGCGCGGATCGATGGAGCGCAACTTCTACGTCTGGAGCGACACCCCCGATCGCTATTCCCGGGCCCGGGTCTTGTTTCCCGAGATCAAGGACTCCAACTGGAGCTACGATCCGGTAGCCGGCCAGTACTACTGGCACCGCTTCTACGCCCACCAGCCCGATCTGAACTTCCACAGCCCCCAGGTTCGCCGCGCCATCCTGGACATCGTCGACTTCTGGCTTCAGATGGGCATCGATGGACTGCGCCTCGACGCCGTGACCTACCTGTACGAACGGGAGGGCACGAATTGTGAAAACCTCCCCGAGACCCATGCCTTTCTTCGCGATCTGCGCGCCCACATCGATCGCCACTTCCAGGGCCGCATGCTTCTGGCCGAGGCCAATCTGTGGCCCGAGGACGCCATTCAATATTTCGGCGACGGCGACGAATGCCACATGGCCTTTCACTTTCCCATCATGCCGCGACTGTTCATGGCCGTGGAGATGGAAGACCGCCAGCCGGTGGTCGATATCATCGAGCAGACCCCTCAACTTCCATCGGGGGGACAATGGGCCCTGTTTTTGCGCAATCACGACGAGTTGACCCTGGAGATGGTCACCGACGAAGAGCGCGACTTTATGTACCGCAACTTCGCTCCCGAATTGCGCATGCGCATCAATCTCGGCATTCGCCGACGCCTGGCGCCTCTTCTTCGCGACGACCCACGTAAGGTCCGCCTCCTCTATGCCCTGCTTCTGTCGCTTCCCGGCACGCCCATCATCTACTACGGAGACGAGATCGGCATGGGCGACAACTACCACCTCGGCGACCGCAACGGCGTGCGCACCCCCATGCAATGGTCTGCCGATCGCAACGCCGGGTTTTCTCGGGCCAATCCCCAGAGTTTGTTTCTTCCCGTCATCACCGATCCGGCCTACCACTATCTTTCCACCAACGTGGAGAACCAGGAAAACAACCCCTCCTCGCTCTTGCGTTGGTTCAAGCGCCTTATCTCCATACGCAAGGATTACCCCCTGTTCGGACGAGGCACGCTGGAGGTCGTGCCCTGTACCAATCACCGCGTCTTCGCCTTCCTTCGCCATCACCAGGACCGGACCCTGCTCGTCGTCGCAAATCTCTCTCGGGCCTCCCGCCACTTCCACCTCGATCTGTCCGACCACGTCGGCTCCTGGCCCGTCGAATTGTGGGGACAAACCCAATTCCCCCCGCTTCGCCAGGGCGACGCCCATCACTACGGCCTGTCCCTTGGCCCCCACGACTTCTATTGGCTGGAGCTTGCCGACGAGCCCCGCCGACGCCGGCGCATCCTCCCCGAGGCGCCGGCCCGCAAGGCTCTGGCCGCACGCGAAGACTGGACCGAGATCTTCGAGGGCAGGCTTCGACCCGTCTTCGAACGCCATCTGGCGACCTTTTTGTCTCGCCAACACTGGTTCAACCCCCGTTCTTGTGCCATCGACAGCCTGGAAGCCAGCGAACGTACCCACCTTCGCTGGAACGGTCGACGCACTGCCCTGTGCCTCATCGAAGTGCGTTATCTCGACGGCTCCCACGAGCTCTACGTCCTCCCTCTGGAATCTAATCTCGACAGCTCCAATGGCGAAGCGCTGCCCCCCTCACCACGTGCCATCGTCACGGATATTACCATCGAGTCTTCCGACCACACCGGACGCCTCTACGACGCCACGGCCAACCCCGACTTTACGGCCATGCTGTTGAGCTTTGCCCGCAAAGGCTGGCATATCGACGGGCTGGAGGGGACCTTTCGCGGACACTGGCTCCATGAGTTCCAGGATATCTCCCCCGATGAGATCGACGCTCTCGGCGCCCATATCACCCACACCGAGCGCTCCCATACCACCCTCGTCTTCGGCCGCACACTTGTGGTCAAACTCTTTCGCCGGCTCCAGGGCGGACTGTCTGTCGACGTTGAGATGGGAAAATTTCTTCTGGAACAAGACTTCGACGGCGCCGCCCCCTTTGTCGCTCATCTCGATTATCACCGCGGACGCTGGGAGCCCACCACCCTGGTGACGGTTCACGAATATGTGGAGCACGAATCCAACGGCTGGGACTGGTACTGCGATTCTGCCACCGAATTTCTGGAGCGCTGCAGCCCCGGCGTCCTCTCCAAAGACACCGACGTCGCTCCTCCCGCGCCACCGCCGCCGCTTCAGGCCGAGCATCTCGTGGGGTACGATCCCTTCGAGATCGTCGACGATCCGTCAATGGCCGACTTTTTCGAAGGGGCTCGACACCTGGGCCGCCGCACCGCCTCCCTACATCGTGTCCTCGCCAGCGGCGATCCGGGCACCCCTTTCGCCTCCGAACGCCTGACCACGTCCTATGAGCGCGGGCGCTATCAGGCCGCCCGCACCCTTATGGCGCGCACCTTCCGCCTGTTGCGCCGTCGCCTGGAACACCTCGACGACAATCGCCCCCTTGCCCGTTGGATCCTCGAACACAAGCGCGACATCACCGAGCGCTTTCGCGCTCTCATCGCCCGCGGCATCGGCGGCCTGCGACTTCGAATCCACGGCGACTACCACTTAAAGGAGGTCCTGCGCACCAATAGCGATTTCGTCATCATTGACTTCGGTGGCCACCCCTGGTTGCCCCTGGGCGAGCGCCGCATCAAGCGCTCTCCTCTTCGCGACGTAGCATCCATGATGCGCTCCTTTCACCTGGCCGGTCTCATCACCCGCCAGCGCCTGTGCGAGCGCTTCCACATCCACCGCCATGACCCCGCCTTTACACACCTCTTCTTTCATACCCAACGTCTCTACGCCGCCAGCGCCTCGGCCCTTTTGGACGGCTATCTTCAAGAGCGCTCCTCCATGGACTTTCTTCCCCCGGAGTTGGAGGCCATCACCACTCTCCTCGACGCCCTGCGCCTCAAGAAGGCCATCCACCAACTTCACCACGACCTCGAACGCGATCTGGACCCCACCGTCGCCATGATCGGCATCGCCACCCTCATCGGGGGCCAGCACTAGGTGGAAAACCGGAGTTCTTCTTCCGCCAATATGGGGGACAAAAACAAACCAATCCCCACATCCCCATTATCCCCAGCATCTCCCTTGCTTTTTCGGCGAAAGAAGCGCTTGGCAGCTCCTGCCGTTCTCAACAGCACTTCGGTTTTCGAAGTGAATCTGCTTTCGATGTGCTCGGGATTCACATTGCTCCGGGTTCAAAGCCCCCGCCTTTCGGGCATCGCGAATTTGTCGACCTCCGAACCCACCACACGCTGCACCGTCTCCTCCCGTAGCCTGGCCCGGGTCAAAAAGCTCTCCGCCCAGTGGTAGACATCGCTCTCTGCGACGACCTGGCGGATCCTGCGCATGCGCTGGCGGCGCTCATCGCCGGGCATGGTGATCGCTCGATACAACGCCTGCGCCGTCTGACTGATATCGTAGGGGTTGACCACAATCGCCCCCCTCTCGAGCTGCTCCGCCGCTCCGGCAAACTCACTGAGCACCAGCACCCCGTCTTCGTCGACCTGAGAGGCACAATATTCCTTGGAGACCAGGTTCATCCCGTCCCGAAGGGGGGTCACCAATCCCACGGAGGCCATGCGATACATCGCCGACAGCTCTTGTGGGCCGACGCGATTGTAGCGGTAGTGGATGGGCTGCCATCCGGCGGTGCTGAAGCGACCGTTTATCCTTCCCACCTCCCTGTCGAATTCCTCTTTCAACGCCTGGTACTCCGCGACATTTTCCCGACTCGGCACCACCAGTTGAAAGAGCACCACTTCTTCGCATAGCTCGGGATGCCGCTCCAGGGTCTGCTCATAAGCGCGCAATCTGTGAAGCAGTCCCTTCGAGTAGTCCAACCGGTCCACTCCCAGCACCACCTGGCAGTCCCCCAGATCTCCGCGCAATTCCTCGACGCGCTGCGTCACCGTCTCGCTTCTCGCCCGCCTGGCGAAATCCTCGTAGTCGATCCCGATCGGAAACGCTCCCGCCTCCACCACCCGTGCCCCCAGATCGAATCTCCTCAGCCCCTGCTCTCGCTTCTCCGCCGTGGCCAGCCCCAACCCTTCCACGCAGGTCTCGAAATGATGGAGATCTCTTCGGGTCTGAAATCCCACCAGATCGTAGTGCAGAAGATCGCTCAGAAGCTCCTCTCGCCAGGGAAGCTTCGAAAAATTCTCCACGCTCGGAAAGGGGATATGTAAGAAGAAGGCCGTCCTTCCCCGAAACCCCTTCTGTCGAAGTCTGCGCGCCGCCTCGAAGAGATGATAGTCATGGATCCAGACGAACCCACCGCGCCCCATCCGAGCTGCGATCACCTCCGCGAAGCGATCGTTTACCTCTCCATAGGCCCGGTAGAATTGGGGCCGAAACTCACAGCGATCGGGAAATCCGTGAAATAGGGGCCACACCACCGAATTTGCATATCCCTCGTAAAATCCCTCCAATTGCTCCTGCGTCAGCACCACGTGCTCCAGCTCGTAGCCCGAGTCGGCGCTGACCTGTTCCAGTCCGGGCTTCCACCCCGTCCCCTCTTCTTTCGTCACCCCCGGCCATCCGACCCAACAGCCTCCGTTCTCCGTCAGTATCGGATTCATCGCCTGCACCAGCCCCCCCGTGCCCGGATCCACCTGCCAATCCGTACCACACCGATTGAGCACCACGGGGAGGCGATTGGACACGATTGTAAGTTCTTCTTCGCTGTCTGACATTGTAGTCCTCGTTCGTTCCTGGAGTCTCATCCTCCACTTCCCACAGGGCGACCCACCATTGCCTGGATGTGCTCGGCGGAAGCTCTGAGCTGTATTCGGCGAGCACTGAGCGACGAGTTCGAAGTCGTCGAATACAGACGACAAATCGATCGTCTTTCAGGACCGCCGAGCAGTGGTCTAAGACTTCTGTCGAGCCCATCTCATTTCCTGTCGCCCTCCCTATTGTGCTGGAGGACTTCGATGGTTGCTCACGGGTTCAACGTTAGACAGCCGAAGCCCGCCGACAAGTAGGTTGATAAATCCCCAGGATTCCTTCCTCTTTTTCTCCCCACTCTTCCCCCGACTCCAGCCGTGTTTGCTGTCGGCAATCCCGGGATAGAGCAATGCACTACGCCCGGTGCGCTGGATCCTGGGCGCTGGAGCAGGGAACGCTGGCCACGAGGGCATGGAACGCTGGGGCGCGGGACGCCGTACGCGGAACATGGGTTCGCCGAAGGCTGCACGCCGAACACTGCACGCCGTACGCTGAAGAGTTCTGCGGAAGGGACGCTGATCCGCGGCGGGGGATGCGGCGGTTTGTGCTGATTTCGACGTGTCTGGCTCGCTGGACGGGGCAGAGCGTTGAGCGAACCTGGTTCCGGATTCCCCAATGTTCTTTGAATATTGAAATCACGCAGGCCGTCCGTAATAATCACCGGGACGAGAGCATGACTATCAGGGAAACCACATTGCCCCGAAATTCTACGTACCACGTTGAATTCCGGCTCTTTCTTATTCTTCTCGTCCGCTTCGCCAACTGTTCGCTCGACGCTCTACGAGGATCTGACGAATGGATATTGCATCGCTTTCTCCCCTATCTCTTCCACGCCCGCTGCGTATCGCCTTTATATTGAGCGCAGTCGCCCTGCTGCTGGCAGCATGTGGCGACGACGATCCCCCAAGCAACGAGCGATTCACCTTCATCGAAGGCGAACCCGGCACTCACGCCGGCGCTTACGTCACCGTCGAGGTCGACGGCGAGGAGTATCATAGCAATGGAATCGAGATCTTTCTCGACGCCAGTGACGACTTCGACAGCGTCGAATCCTCTCTTAGCGATATCGATTCTCACCAATCCGCTCTCACGAGCACACAACAGCCACAACGGGTGAGCACCGCCGCCGGTGAGCAACTTTCGCTGACCATGCCCGAAGAAATCCTCGCCGGACCCCATGGGGAGTTGACCCTCGATCACCTCCCCGACGATCCGCAGTGGATTGAAGAGCAATTCGAGAATACCTTGGCCGCCCTCCAGGACGTCGAAGTTCAGGCCGGTCCTACGGACATGCTTCTCAGCTCCGATCGCATCGACGGATGCGACGAGGGCCCGCATATCGGAGCTACTGTCGACAAGATGGGCACCTTCGATGGCGGCTGGCATTGCTGGTTCTCCCTGACGGGAAGCGTCGAGGGCGGTGGAGTAGTCAAGAGTTATAACTGGACGACTCGCTTCGCACCGGAGGGCAGTTATTTCGAATTGCAGCAAGGCGAGGCCGTCAAATATCCGCCCGACATCGCCGGCGCCGGATGGAGCTACAACTTCGGCTGTATGACCAGCGATCAACCCGATATCATCACCCGCGATTTCATCGGTCAGATGCAATCGCTGGGCATCGGATTCAGTTATATGGGTCTGTCCTACTCCATCGGTTTTCTGCTCGACACCAATGCCGGCTACAACCGGGGGATGGAAGTGGGGACCGGTTTCGGAATCAGCACCTCCACCTTCTTTCCCACCATCGCCTTTTTCATGCCCATCAGCATCACCGTCGGGATTGGCAGCGAGCCTCCCACCGGCCCCATCGCCGTCACCGGCTATCTCAGCAATTGCATGTCCGATCCGGACGACACCCCTGGAAATCCGGCAGAGCAACTGGACCAGGAAATGTCGGATACTCTCGACAATGAACCATCGCCATTTTTCGACCCGGGCGACAACGGCGGTGGCGACAACGGCGGCGGCGACAACGGCGGTGGCGACAACGGCGGCGGCGACAACGGCGACAACGGCGACAACGGCGACAACGGCGGCGGCGGCGACAACGGCGGCGGTGACAACGGCGGCGGTGACAACGGCGGCGGCGACAACGGCGGTGGCGACAACGGCGGTGGCGACAACGGTGGCGGAGGATTACCCGGTGACGAATGCGACCCCGATGATGACGACGACGAAGACTGCGAAGACGAAGAAGACGACGGAATCAATCGGGTGATGGCTGCAGAACATAACGTCGGTGGCAACACCGCCACGGCCGCTCTGACCGGTGATTTCTTCGGCTGGCTCAACTCTCCGGCTGGGGTAAGCACTGCCGATAATATCCCCGCTGGAACGCACGCCGACTGGTATGGCGAATGGTTCGACGCCGGCCAGGGTGCCTGCGACGATTGCTCCAATACCAGCATCAACGCCCTGGCCGAGGGCACGGGCGAACGACTCGTCTCCGCCGTCAACAACAACGATGAAGCGGGCATGTTGGCCGCCGGAATCTGGGGCACGCAACAATACCTTCGCAGCGCTCCCGAATTTGGCCTCTACCCGACGATGACCGAAGGGATCGAGGCCGCCATCAACGCCAATTTTCATCACCTATTGGCCCGTGGCGCCGAGATGAACGGCGACCCCACTCAGCATATCTCCACCCAGACCCTGCAATACGCCGCACGAGCCGACGAGACGGTCGATCTCCCCGTGACGGCTACGGAAATCGTCGAACTCATCACCGCTTCCGGTCAGGTCACCGCCACGGAAGACGATATCCAGGGCGCCGAGTTCTGTATCACCACCTTCCGCGACGACAGCGAGGTCTGCGGCACCCTCGATGGAGAGGCGCTGGTCTTCAACTACACCACCTCCGATCCCGAGCCACGCCTCTTCACCATCGACGTCGATCTATCGAGCGCCCAGGGGTTCTCCGACGTAGAGGACATCGATGAGTGGCAGGTCCAACCCGCCCGTCGGCTCATCACGCCCCTGGTGGACAACCCGGAACGGGCGTATCTGACCAGCGCTCCCGCCACCATCTCCGGCTCACCGGTCACCCTCAACGCTCAATTGACCGATGAGAACAACCGCCTCGTCAAGATGCCCGCCACCTTCCGATTCTACGACGCCAAGGGCAACCTGCTGGCCGAGGTCGAATCCGACGACGGACGGGCCACCCATCAATTCATCCCCGAACCGGTGGCTCCTAACATCGTCGATGTCGAAGAAGTCACCATCAACTACGACTCCGACACACAGGGCGTCGGATACGTCATCCATGGCGAGCGCCTGAGTCAGTATGCCGAGATCCTGGTCGAAGGGTCCCCTCTCGACGAAGAGGAGTTCCTGATTCAATACGAACATCCGGGAGCCATCATCATCGGCCGCTATGATCAAACCGACACGCCCTTCTTCGACAACGGCCAGACCGTCGAGTTCGTCAACCCCGGCGATCTGAGCGACTCTCACACCACCTCCTTCTGAGGTGCTGTGAAACCAAATCGGGCACTACGCCCCGCGGCGACATTTCCGTCGCCGCGGGGCGTTTGCTATTCTCCCCTGCATCCCTGACCTGCCCGAAGCCGCGCCACAAGCGAACCCTGCCCACTGAGCATCACACGCTCTCCCTCGGCGCCAACTCGCACTCCCCACCGGATGCCCTCGATCTCAAGGTCGAGGGCGACCACGCGGCGAAGCTCCTCGTCCATACAGATCCGCGTCTCTTCGCCATAGCAATACGACGCGGCCCCGTCGACGACCTCGATACGCGCCGTCTCCTCACCCCAGTCCCCGAGGCGATCGGAGAACAGGTCTGCGGGCTCAGAAGACCACAACACCCCCCACAACAATCCCCAGGGAGCCTCCGAATCCTCTTTGACTCTCACTTCGGCCCCATCGCCGGAAAACCTCCATTCATTCCCGTCCTCTCCCTCTACATGCTCCCCACACAACTCCACGATCCCCTCCCCCACCTTTGTCATCGTCCACTCCTCCCCGGACCGATCTCCCGCTTCATGCCCCACCGCTTCCAAGGCAAACTCCACGGGCGGCGCCATCGCCCACCCCACCGCCGGAAAACCCATCACGATCAGAGCCACCACCCATGCCGTTGCGCGTGCTTGCTGTCTACGCGCAGCGCCGCGCTTTTCAGCGGCGCCTTCGGTCACCCCATCCGACGGCGTCGCGTCGCCCGCGCTAGCGGGTCGCGCGACGAGGGTGGGGATCGCGTCACAATTTCCCATCACCTACCACCCTTCACCCAATACCCAATCCAATACCCAATACCCATCACCCATCCCCATCCGCCTCGGCCACCTTCTTTCGCAGATAGGCCAACACCTTCGGTCCCAGGTCTTCACGACCGAGCGCATAGGAGATATTGGCCGTCAAGAATCCGAGCTTGTCGCCGATATCATGGCGCCGCCCCGTAAATTCGTATCCCACCAGAGCTCGCTCCTTTGCCAGTCTCGACAGCCCGTCCGTAAGTTGGATCTCCCCCGACTCATCGGGCTCCAACTCCTCGAGGTATTCAAAGATATGCGACGGCAATAAATAGCGCCCGATCACCGCCAGATTCGAGGGTGAAATGCCGGGCTCGGGCTTCTCGACAATGGTGCGTACACGGTGCAACGAAGGCGCCCAATTCTCTCCGGTGACGATCCCGTAGCGCGACACCTCCTCCTCGGGTACGGGCATCAGACTCACCACTCCCTGACCGTATTTTTCGTATACCTCGATCAACTGCTTCGTCACAGACGGCTCGGAACCGATCAGATCGTCCGGCAGGACCACCATAAAGGGTTCGTCCTCGATGACATCACGGGCGCACAATACGGCATGTCCCAGTCCCAACGGGCGCTTTTGACGAATGGCGATGGTGCGGATGAGCTTGCTGATCGACCTCACCCGCGATAGCTCCTCGAATTTTCCCCGATCCTCCAGGATCTTCTCCAACTCGAAGTTGAAATCGAAATGATCTTCAATCCCTCCTTTTCCCCGTCCCGTAATGAAGATCACCTCCTCGATCCCGGCGTTGACGCACTCCTCGACCACCACCTGAATCGCCGGCACGTCCACCACGGGCAATAATTCCTTGGGAACAGACTTCGTTATCGGCAGCAATCGGGTGCCCAATCCCGCCACGGGGATCACCGCCTTTCGCACCGGCTTGTGATTTGGCGTATTCTTGCGGATCTGCATCTTTGACTTCCTTCGCGCTGGGGTATTTGGGACAGCGATTATGGCCGCCCTC
>SLPW01000206.1 GCA_007131755.1 Myxococcales bacterium
AGTTGCCCAAGATAGTCATCTACCCAGGGGAGTGCAGCCAGGACAAGGAAGAAGCATAAAACGACGAAGCGTTCGTTCAGTTGTTGAAAAGGGATCACCAGAAGGCTGAGCAAAAAGAACGAAAGAAGCGGCGATTGCAAAACCAGACCCGGGACCAAGACCAATGCCACGAGAAGGATTACCGTCTGGGTGCTGGAAAATCCCCTTGGCAAAAGTCGGGTCCCGTCATAGGCGGCGATGCCGAAATAACGCAGAAGTTGGGCAAAGAGGAACCCCACAAAACCCAACGCCAGGGCGATGAGAAGGATCAGGGTATATTTGAGCGTCCAGCTTACTCGGCTGTCCAACCAGCGATAGCTCGTCTGCAAGCCTCGTAGATAAGAGGGAACCGTATAGGGCAAGGACGTGATGTCGCGGTCGACCTGCCAGTGGACTCTCTCCAGTCTGGCGTAGGGAAGATGCGGAGCAAAGTCGTGAGCGGCGCCGAAGAGAGAGATGGCCTCGTCCTCGTCGAGCCCGAAGTCGTCGGCGTGCCGCGCGACATCAATGAGAGCCAGTTGATGATAGGGCATGCTCGGAAGCCCCACACTTCGGGCGTCGTGACGTAGGCGCTCGAGAGCAGCCAGCCCGGGGCTCCGATCGTCGACGAGGCTGCGCTTCCACAATCCCCATTGCAGATCGACGTTTACGGGATTGGTCGTGGACTCCGGCAATCCCAGTTCGGGATCGGTGACCTCCTGGGCGTCGAGCCGCTCCAACATGGCTTCGATGCTCGGCTCTTCGTCGGCGGCGACTGACGCAGGGTAGGTCAGTATCACCACCACAACAGCGCTCAGCGCTGCCACAATAGCCAGCAAGTGCCAGATCGTCCGTCCCCATCGACGTCGTCGTGCAACAACGGGAGATCGAATTGTCATAAAAGTCTGGGGCGAAGTCGACCAGTGAGAGGCGTCCGTTCGTCGAGTGCCGAAGCATTCTATGCCGGGATACCTCAGGGATTCAACCCTGGGTTACATTAGTTGACAGCGGCCGCCGTCTCGTCATCAATTTTCCTCGTCTTTGGAACTCTGCCACAGCGCCTCCAACTCATCGATCGTCAGTGAATCCAGGCTCCCTCCGGCCAGTTCCTCCACCCGCTGGAAGCGCCGCTCGAATTTGTCAATCCCTTCCTCCAACGCCCGGGCGGCATCGACGTCCAGATGTCTGGCCAGATTGACCACGGAAAATAGAAGATCGCCCAGTTCTTCACGCAGTCGTCCCCGGTCGGGGGGGCCTCCGTCGATCTCGGACTTCAATTCCTCCAACTCCTCGCCGATCTTGGCCAGCGGGCCCGAGGGGTGATCCCAGTCAAACCCGCATTTTGCCGCCGCTTCTCCCACTCGTTGTGCGCGCCGTAGTGGAGAGAGGGGACGTTGTTGGGAGGCGCTGTCGCTCATCACTGAACTCCATACGTAGGGGGTGTGGCTGCCTTTCATCCTGATTGGTTGTACCAACCGAAGGGTTCGAGGCGAAACTCTGGTCAGGGATGCGCCACCGACCCAAACCGCTCACTCTCATGAATCTGTGCGCTTGATACGTGATCGGCATCAATTTATAGTGCGCCGATCGCATGGGCGTCCTACGTCATAGGCTATTGACGCTGGCAAGGGCAGGGGAGTTCGAGCGATACGAAAAGATTCGACCGTCGAAGGTGTCGCATATCGGTTGCGGTGTCGGGCGGACCGGACGGACAAAATGAGACGCAGGGAGTCAAGACGTGATGAACTCGACAAGCGCAAGAGGGCAGTGGTGGCTGACCATGGCGGTAGCGGCAGCTTTCGCGATGGGGATAACGCTTAGCATGGGGTGCTCCGAAGAAGAGGAAGAGGAGAACCAAGATCTACCCACACCTTGCGAAACCAACGAGGACTGCGCCTTCGACGAAATGTGCGAAAGCCAGATCTGCGTCGAGGCGGAATGTCTCGACGAACACGAAGATCCAGCAGAAGACGAGGAGATCCCCTGCGATGAGGCCGAAAAATGTAGAGATCGGCGCTGCGTAGAGGATCCACTGGCGATCGTGGAGGAGGACTATCTCATAGGCTTTACCACCAGATCTCTGGTCGACAACGAGGCTTCCAATTTCCTCCTCGTCGGCAGTCGTGATGGGACCTATGAGGAGTTTGATATTGAGGTGGAGGGCTACGACTGCCGTCAGGCACGTGCCTGTGGTCTGACGACGAGCATGGACTACTTCATCATCATCATCAGCGCCGACGGAGGCACGCAAAGTTTTGATGCCTATGCGGCTCCCTTCGACAAGGAGATTCTGGAGATTACGGGAGATTTTGAACGCTTCGCCGAAGAGGTGGCCCGGCCGCGACTGCGCGGCGAGGGAATCATCTATGAAGAGGTCAACGCCTCCGGGCACTACCGGACGGTCCACGGTGACGACCAGCATCTACTCTCGATCACCGAACGTGACGACGGTTGGGATTTTCATCCCCCTACGGAGACCGTCGTATACTATTGGCCGGCATCTCTCGAGACCCTGGACGTATATGTCAATCAGTTGGGCGATGACGGGTTTTTGGAGGACAGCCTGGCATATCTGGATGGAACGAATCGACCGGGCACCGGGGGCAGCCTTTATCATGGTACGCGACCGACGGGCTTCAGCGAGGACGGACGCTTTCTGGCCTTCGTGACGGACGGACCCAATGACTACGAATACTGTACAGGTGATTCCGATTGTACCGGCATCGCCCACCAATGCGGAGAAGCATCAGAGCCGCGGTGTGTGGCATTGGAGAAGACGATAAATATTCTCGACCTGGAATACCGGGACGAACTTCGAGGCCCCTGCACGTCCCACGACGACTGTGGCCCCGTAAATCGGTGTGATTCGGGGGCATCCAATTTCGAAGGTGGTGTGTGTGCTCCACAGCGCATCGTCCTGGGGCCGGCCATGACGTCGCAGCAAGGAATGAATGGCTGCCAATGGACTCGCAACGAGGGCACCTTCACCCATGTAAATACCCCGTTGACCTTCGGACCTGATAATCGTGTCTACTTCGTGGGCTATCGCGACTGTGTCTATCAGGCGGCAGATGCCGATAGCCATGTGGAAGCGGATATTCCGCGCACCGCCATCGTGGCCGGCGATCCAGAGACCGGTGAATACGAGGAGATCTTCGGAAATATCGATCGTCAGGACTACGCCGTGTCGGGATGTGTGGCTGATCCTGCAGGGCCGGATTGCAATATCGTCTTCCAGGACGTCCAACTTTCCCCGGGTGGAAGCGATCTCGTCTACCGCGGCACGGTCCCCACGGTGGGCTCGCCGGGTCAGGCACACAACGCGATGGAGGTCTGGCGCGTCCAGCGCGACGGAGAAGATCCGGAACCCCTGGGCGGTGTCTCACAGGTAGAAACGGCCTACAACGTCTCCGTCCACAGCATGGAGGACGACGAGGACGATGAAAACGGGGAAGACGACGACAACGGGGAAGACGACGACAACGG
>SLPW01000019.1 GCA_007131755.1 Myxococcales bacterium
CCCTGGCCCTGGCCCGATTTTGCTTCGCGTCGGCAAATCACGTTTGGGCAACCATTTCCCTCCGGAGGGAGGAGGAAAACCCGGAAAAAACAACAACAAAGGACGGGCCTGGGCGAGGGCCCGGGCCTGGGAACCGCTACCGACGGAGACCGATCACACCCCGAACAAACGCCTTACTTCGTCGTCCGCTGGCTCCGTGTTATGGTCCGCCCCGAAAGAATGGCACCACTTTTCAGGGACGTTTCCGTGACCAATAGCGAAGAAGACGCCTCTCACAAAGACGAGTCCCACATTCAGGATGGCGGCGACTCCGCCGAGACCATCTACGAGGACGAGCTGGAGCGCCAGTGGGGCGAAGCACAGTCGATTCAGGGCCTGGACCCATCGTTGCTGTCGAAGCGCCGCAGGCGCGATTATGCAGGCCGCGGACCTTTGGAGTCGGCGGCCTTTTCGCCGTGGCTCATCCCCGTTTCCACCATCCTTGGTGGTCCGGTGGTGGCGTCGGTGCTGACGATCTTCGCCGATGGCGATCCCCCGACGATCCGACAGATGGTGGCCATCGTCGCCGTGGGGCTTACGGCGTGGGCCATCAATATGGGGCTCGCCAGCGAGGAGATTCAGATCTTCAGCGCCGGCACGGAGGCCACCGCCCGTATCGGTGTGCTCACCGTAAGCGGCGTCGTCCTGTGGGCACTCTACGTCTACTGGATCGACGGCAAAAAAGAGCTGGACCGCCAGGGACTATTTCAGTCGGCGGTCCTGCTCTTTTTGCTCTCCCTCTTATTCTGGATGGGGAGGGGTACGGATTGGTGGGTGTGGCTGGGGCGCTGAGAGCGCTTATCCCGGATTATTCGTCGCCCTCTTCCTTTTCGGCGCGCACCACGAAGAGGGGACAGGGAGCGTTGCGCATCACCCGCTCCGCCGTATTGCCCAAAAAGAATCGCCTCATGCCGCGGCGACCATGGGATCCGAGAAAGACAAATTGGGCCTGCCGCTCTTTGGCCTCCTCGACGATGGCCTGCGCCGGGGGAAGTTGCACGGCATTGATGGTCTTGACCACGTCGTCGGCCCCCACCTCTTCGACAATCCTGGCAATGCCCTTTTCCTTCTCCTGGACCAACTCCTCGCTTTCGGTGGCGATGCTGGACATGGATCCGTCAAAGGTGGCCACCTCGGGCAAGACGTAGCCATAGACCAGATGAACGTCGGCGGCGTAGGTCCTGGCCATCAACGATGAGCGGCGGATGGCCTCCCGGCTGGCATCGGAGAAGTCGACGCCCACCACCAACTGGCTTGGCTTCGCCACTTCGGCGTCCGGGGGTACCAGGATCACCGGAGTTTCGCTCTGGCGAACGAGACGACGGGCCGTATTGCCGAGGAAAAACTCCTGAAACCGGCTCTTGCCCCGGGTTCCGACGACGATGATCGGATCGTCGACGGTCTCCGCAAGGGCCAAAATCTCGTCGATGGGATTTCCCAGTTCGACGCGAAAATCGACGTCCTCCGGGGAATCTTCGACGGTCTCCTCGAAGAAGGCGCGAAGCCGTTCGTCGGCCTCCACCACGGCGGAGCGCTCGATCTCCTCCGGAGTCTCCACCAGAACCCGCCAGGCGTTGTCGCCTGCAGCGAGGTCGACGACGTGCATCACCGTCGCCTTCGACCCCAGTTGACGTGCCAGAAATGCGCCCCACTTCAAAGCGGCCCGCGAGTTGTCCGAAAAATCCGTCGCAATCAAAAGATCCACGTCTTACTCCTATGTCTATGCATCATTACGGTGGGGAGAATAAGCACTTTGTGAGGAGAGAGAAGGCGCAGGCCCTGGGAGGATCCCTCCTATCCTCGATGCCAGCCCGCGGCTGCTTCGTCGCTTCGAGCCTGCAATGCAGGCCACGACCCGGCGAGTCCAGCGATTGAGCCTCCCCACAAGCTTGCGCCGTGGGGAGGTGCCGAAGCAACGCGGAGGCAGAGGGGTCCTCCAGGAAACCAACCACCTGATCATGCGATGGTGACGTCATCACATAGATATACGTCCTGAATGGCGTGAAGGATCTCCACGCCCTCTGCTCGAGGCCTCTGGAAGGCCTTGCGCCCCGAGATGAGCCCCATGCCGCCGGCTCGTTTATTGATGACCGCCGTGCGCACGGCCGCCTCCTTGTCGTTGTCGCCACTGGCGCCGCCGCTATTGATGAGACCGGCGCGGCCCATATAGCAATTGGCCACCTGATAGCGGACCAGGTCGATGGGATGATCCGTGGTCAGCTCATCGTAAACCCGATCATCGGTGCGCCCAAAGGAGCTGCCGTCTTCGTGCTTTACGGCGCGATAGCCGCCGTTACACTTGGCCATCTTCTGCTTGATGATGTCGGCGTGCATGGTCACGCCCAGGTGGTTTGCCTGGCCGGTCAGGTCCGCCGATCCGTGGTAGTCCTCGTCGTCGGTGCGAAATGCGCTGTGCCGGGTATAGCACCACAGGATGGTGGCCATTCCCATCTCGTGAGCCCGGGCGAATAACTCGGCGATCTCCACGATCTGGCGGTTCGATCCCTCGGAGCCGAAATAAACCGTCGCTCCCACAGCGGCGGCGCCCATATCATAGGCCTGCTCCAGGGTGCCGAAGAGAATCTGGTCGTAGTCGTTGGGATAGCTGAGCAGCTCGTTGTGGTTGATCTTGACCACGAAGGGGATCTTATGGGCGTATTTTCGGGCCACCGAGCCCAGCACGCCGAACGTAGAGGCCACGGCGTTGCAGCCTCCCTCAATGGCGAGTTCGATGATCTTCTCGGGATCGAAATAATCCGGATTGGGGGCAAAGGATGCGCCCGCCGAGTGCTCGATGCCCTGATCGACGGGCAGAATGGACAGATACCCCGTCCCGCCCAGGCGTCCGTGATTGAAGATGGCCTGCAGGTTGCGCATCACCATCGGGGACCGATCGCTCTGGGCCACCACGCGGTCCACGAAATCGGGCCCCGGAAGGTAGAGCCGGTCTTTGGAAATTCCCTTTGCTTCGTAGCTGAACAACTTCTCGGCATCATCGCCCAAGATCTGTGCAATCTCATCAATCGACATTCCCATCGTAATCCTCCGGTGTACTCGGTGAAAAAATGAACGGATAGCGCTCCATCGGGATGCGCCACCACGGACCTACTTCCAGGACTTCCAGGACTGCTTGGTACTGCCGTTATCTCCCCCCGTGTTCCTACTCCACGATCGTCAACCACTCCGGATGATCGCCGTGACGCCCCTTGACGGTGTCGAAATACGCCTCTTGCAACTGCCGGGTGACCGGCCCGGCCGTGCCGGTGCCGATCTGGCGGTCGTCGACTTCGCGAACCGGGGTGACCTCGGCGGCAGTGCCGGTCATGAAAATCTCGTCTGCCACGTATAGAAAATCTCGGGTAAAGCGCTGCTCTACGACCTCAAGGCCCCGCTCTTTGGCCAGGGTCAACACCGTATCGCGAGTGATGCCGCCGAGAATGGAACTCCCCAGCGGAGTGGTGTGGATCGCGCCGTCGCGGATGATGAAGATATTCTCGCCGGAGGCCTCGCTGATATAGCCCTCGGTGTCGAGCATGATCGCCTCGTCGTAGCCGGCGGTCATGACCTCGCGCTTGGCGAGGATGCTGTTAACGTATTGGCCGTTGATCTTGCCTTTGACCATGGCGGCGTTGACGTGGTGACGGGTAAAGCTGGCCACTTTGGCGCGAATCCCGTGCTTCAACCCCTCTTCCCCGAGATAGGCTCCCCAGGGCCAGGTGATGATAGCCACTCGCACGGCATTGGAGGTCGCACTGAGCCCCATCTCACCGTGACCCAAAAAGACCACAGGTCGCAGATAACAGTCGGTAAAACCGTTTGCCTGCACCGTCTCCAGACAGGCGTTTTCCAACTCCTGGCGGCCGAAAGGAACGTCGATGGTGGCGATCTTGGAGGTCTCCAACAGCCGCCGAATATGAGCGCCGAGGCGGAAGATGGCGGCCCGACCGTCGGCCTGTTCGTAGCAGCGGATCCCCTCGAAGGCTCCCAACCCGTAGTGCAGCGTGTGCGTCAGCACATGGACCGTGGCATCCTCATAATCGACCAATTCTCCGTCGAGCCACACTTTGTCGGTTTCAATACCCACGTCCTCTCCTCCTTACTTTCCCGTCCACAACCTTCGAATTGCCCAGCAATTCAATCACCAGCGCTACCACAAGGCCCACTGGCTCAACAAGGTTGGCGCGCCATTGAGCAAGGCAATCGGATCCACCCAATTGCCGTCCTGCGCTGGTGGGGTGCAGACGTGCCCAATAGTACAACGTCACTTAGGGCCCAGGGGACATCCCGGCGTTCTCCGATCACCGTTCTCCGATCAACTTCTACTTGAGTTGTACGACTTGCGGTGCCAGCAAGGCGTGTCGGAACCCCGGCACGTGTCGAGTGAGAAGTCATCCCCTCACCTCCTCCATCCCCAAATCTCCTCTTGCTGACACTGCTGAATGGCGTCGCACCACAACAAGCGGCAGCACAAGCACTCCAATTTTTCTTGCTGGAGTGGTTTAGTGTTGCCCGATATTCCCGCCGATGCCGACGAAGAGTGGCTCGAGGTCACCGACGGGATTCGCGCCGAATTGAGCGAGAAGCCGCTCCGCTCAGCCGAAGAGGGCCTTCCAATTCTCGCGTACTCGACGGCGAAGAGCCTTCATTTCTGCGTCGAAATGTTTCACTTCGTCGCGACCCTGATGTCCCATCTGGCGAGCCAGGGCGCGACGGGCCCGACGGTCGCCGGGAACGACGTTGCCGGCACCGCTGATGGCGAGGCGACATTCCAGTCGCCTCAACCACCTATAATCACGGAGCAGCCCCGCCACGTCGACGCCTGCACCGCCACGACTGGCACTCGCTTGCAGCCGGTCCAACGCTGCGAAGGTGGAGTGAGCTCGCCACAACTCGGCGTCGCCGCCGGCGCTCAACTGCAGCCATTGAGTCAGAAACTCAACGTCCACCAGTCCTCCAGGATCGAATTTGGCGTCGAAGGAGTGCTGCCCGCCCCGTGACTGCTCTGCCAGTTTTTGTCGCATCGCCGCCACCTGTTGGGCGCCGTCGTCGGGCAACGGCCGCTCGAAGGCCAACTCACGTCGTCCTTCAGCCAATCGACGGCGCAGCGACGGGCTCCCCGTCAGCCCTCGGGCCCGAACCAGGGCCTGGCGTTCCCAGAATTGGGCACGGTGCAGATGATAGTCACGCCAGGCGTCGTAGCTGACCACCAGAAGGCCCTGCGATCCCGAGGGACGAAGGCGAAGGTCCACTTCATAGAGGCCGCCGATATCCGTGGCCGACGACAGGGCCCGGACCAGTCGTCTGGCAATACGCGTTGCTCCGTCGCGATCGCCCAAAAACTCGTCGTCTCCGTCGTATACGAAGATAAAATCAAGATCGCTTCCGAATCCCATCTCTCGTCCCCCCAGCTTGCCCATTCCCACCACGGCCAATCCCAACTGAAGGGGATCGCCGCCGGGCATGGGCAGCTCGAAACTGGAGCAAAATTCGGCGACGACCTCGCGAAATAAGGCCTCCACGACGAGCTCGGCCAGATCAGACAATTGTCGGCATGTCGACTCCACGTCCACCGCGCCTGCCACCTCGTGCAACGCCAGACGGACGATCTCCTCCTGGTGAAAGCGTCGAATTCTGCCCATGCGCCGTGCCCGATTCGCCACCCCTTCGAGGCGGGCGCGCAACTCCTCTTCCAACTCGTGGCGAGGGCGGTCGACCTGCACCGACCCGGCGCCGACGAGGCGCTCGAAGAGCTCGGGCTCTTCGGCCAATAGCCCCCCGATGGGTGGGCTGGAGCCGAAGAGATGGATCAGCAGCCGGGCGGCGTGGGGATTGCCGGACAGCATCCCCCACATCGCCGAAGTATCTCCGACGGTGGTCGAAAAACGCACCAACTGACCCAGCGCCGCCTCCGGATCGGGAGCGTTGCGCACCGCTCGCAACAGGTGACGCCCCAGCTCGGGATCGGCGCTTCGCGGCGACTCCGAAAACGGACCGTGGCGCTTCTTGCGCAAAACCTGCAATTGTCCGGCCACCTGCCGCGGCCTCTGAAAGCCTGCGCGGTCCACCCGTCGAAGCACCTCCTCGTCGAGCAGTCGGTCGGCGGGCAATCCAATGAGATTCTCCAGAATCTCCTCGTCTCTTTCGCCAACCGTGGTTTGAGCGGCATCTCTGGGAGACTCGCTGAACAGACGTCGAAACATGGTCTGCACGTCGGTCCTCGACTCCTGCACGCCCTCTTTCAATGCCTCGGGGGACATCTCCATTCGCGCCGCCAGATCTGCAAAACCCTCCGGGTCGGCCGGAAGCCGATGGGATTGACGATCGCTCTCCATCTGTACGCAGTGCTCGATGCGGCGAAATAGATCGTAGGCGTCGACCAGACATCGGTGATCCGACGAGGAGAGAAGGCCCGCATAGAGCAGTCGGTCCAATGCCTCCAGGGTAGAACGCACCCGCAGCTCGGGGCGCAGTCCGCAGTGGACGAGCTGCAATGCCTGCACAAAAAACTCGATCTCTCGGATCCCCCCGCTTCCGATCTTGACGTCCCACCCCGCCGACGGTCGCCCGCTGCGCTTTCGGCCGGAAGCGGAGGCTACTCGTCGTCGAGACCCGGCGGAGAACTTCTTCAGCAGCTTGTTTCGAAATGCACTGCTGGCAGGAGATTTCTCCACATCCCGGTGCGCCGACCCGGGGGATTGGACGAAGTCAGATGCCCGCGCCTCGTCGTCGATCATGGCCTTCATACGGCGCAGCTCGTCGAGGGCGTCGAAGTCCAGATGGCGGCGATACAAGAAGGGTTCGATCTGGCTCAGGATCCGCCATCCCATATCCTCGTCACCGGCGATGGGCCGCGCCTTCAGCCATGCTCCTCGCTCCCAGGTGCGTCCCCAGCTCAAGAAATAGTCCACCACAGCCGACTCCGAGGGCACCAGAGCCCCCCGGCTCCCTTCGGGCCGAAGCCTCAGATCGACGCGAAACACCCTGCCTTCGGCAGTGGTCTCGTCGATGAGCTCCACCGCCTTTCGGACCACCTTCTTCGCCGCCTCCTGCAACCCCTCGGCGTAGACTCCGTCGTCGGCCACGAAGACCAGGTCCACATCAGAGCTGAAGTTGAGCTCTCGTCCGCCCACCTTCCCCATTCCGATGACACAGATGCGCTGTGCCAACCGGGGCTGCTCATAGATCCGCGCCGCCATTTCCAGCGCCACCTGCAGGCAGACCTGGGCGATATCGGCCACTTCGGCGGTGGTCCTTCGAAGCGATGCCCCCTCGAGTTCACGCAAAAAGATTCGCAACAGATGGCGGTGTCGAAATTGTCGCAACAGCGTCGCCACCGCTTCTGACCCAAGATCGTCGTCTTCGAGGCCCGCCGCATCGAGATAGGCCGTCAACTCGAGACGCATCTCGTCTCGAGGCATCGGATCAAAGCGCCAACGCGTGGTGGCCAGCCAGGTCGCCAGGGCCGGATTTCGCAAGAGGATCGAGGTGGGATACTCCCCCTGGCGCGCCAGGCGACTGGCCACGGCCACCGCCTCGGCGTCCAGGGCCACGTCGGAGTGCTCGACAAGGGACGACCACAGACGCAACAGGCGCACCGCAGCCGAGACGTCGAAGGGATAGTCGACAAATAAATCTGCCGTCGCAGACAGATCCAGCCCGCCGCCGTCGACGGCGCGACTCAACCTCTCCATGCCCTCCCCTTCGCCTCGGCGGTCACCCAGAGCGCCGGCCAGCTTCTCCCGAAGGACGTCCCAGCCGCGGTGTGTCATTTTTGGTTTCCGTCGTCGCCAGAAGAGATCGATTCCTCACCGACGCAGAAAGTAAAGCACGAACTCGCCGGAATCGAATCCGTTCGAGACTCCGGAACCGAACTCTACCGTCCACAGTCCCTCGGAGGTGATGGGCACGGCCTGCAAGGCTGGGAAATTCCCCTCGCCGCCGTCGAAATTCCAGTGTTGTTCGGCGCCGGGGCCCATGGCGAAGATATGTGGCGACGCGTCGGTGCCCGACGTATTCGCCCCGGGCATGGCGAGCACCCACAGCCGAGAATCGGCCTCCAGATCGATCTCGAAGACGTTGTAGACGTCGATATCGTCGAAATCTCCGCGATAGGCACCGGGCCACGTGTCGACGAAGAGCGGCTCGATCATGGTCGCCTCGTGAGCTTCCAGCCACAGGGCCTCGTCGATTCCCATCAACTCGATTTCTACCTGAGCCTCCCAGTTCTGACCGTCCACCGCATCGGGGATCACGGCGACCACGAAATCGCGGGCCCCGCTTCGGGCTACCGCCGCCAGAGGCTCCGAGGCCGTCTCGGTGGCCACGGTCTCCAGCGAAGACCATTCAACGATATCTGCTCGAAGCGCCGCCGAATCCCCGGCATCGGGCATTGCCTCTGCCGTCGACAGCCCGCTGTCGTCGTGTTCCATGGCGATAAAGACGGGGCGCACACCGTCGATGAACTCGACGGACCCCGAGGATTGGTGTGGCTCGACGACCACGGGTGCGATGGAAACTGCGAGGTCCGAATTTTCCCCGATGGGCCCGTCGGCATCGGCGATGGTGACCAATACCTCGGAACTCTCTACCTCACCGGCATCGAAGAGGGCGAATCCATCGCTGCTTTCGACCACCGGCTCCAGGGACTGCGCATCGAAGACGCCGACGCGGTGTTCGTTGTCCTGCGCGGACCTTCCGGCGGCGTTAATGGCGTAGAACTCGTCGTCGTCCACCTCCACCGTCCACCACTGACCCTTCATATCCTGATCGAAACTACCCACTTCTTCGTGGGGGGCTTCAGCCTCGGTGGGATCGACGACATGAATCCCCAGGGTGTACTCCACGTCGACCGTCGTCGAGCGCTCCACGACGACGATCACCGAACCATCGTCCTCCGCCCGGGCAAGTGCCATCGTACCGTCCTCGCTGGTAACGCTATTTACGGATTCGCCGATGACATCGATCTGCGGCGCCGTCCCCAGGGTCGCAGCGGTTCGTACCTCGACGAGCTCTCCCTGACTGAGCGTGGCTTCGAAGACATCGAGCGAATTGGTGGCATCGAGCTGACCTTCGACAGTGGCGGGGATGTCGATATCCTGGGGCCCCTGCCCCTCGGTGATATCGATGATGATCCCCTCCGTATCGGCGATGGGATCTCCGTTGCGATCGCGAACGGCGAGCACCACCTCCTGGTCGGGCCTGGCGAAATAACCCGTCGAGCCCGTAGTACTCTCCAGAACCTCCCAGGTTTCGGTGTCCACGATCTCCAGGCGCCGGTTGAAGTTTCCGTTATAGCTGATGCTGTAGTCATAGCCCGGTTGAAACTCGACGTGGTACAGGCCCTGCTCACCGGCTTCGAGCACTACCGGGATCGAGGCTGGAAATTGGTCGTGATTTTCGGCCTCCTCTTGCCAGTCCAGCGACTCCACGTGCAACTCGTAGCGATAATTCGGCCCCCCCACGGGAAGGGAGTTTCCGGTGTTGGGGATATGGAGAACTCGTATGGCCGAGTCGCGGTGATCGTCACCGGTGATCAACGCAGAAAGGCTGTCCGTATCCCCCGCCTGTGACGCCCCGCCTCCCTCGTGCCAGGTCCAATAGCTTCCGGCTGCGGAAAATCGTCCGATCGCGACCTCCGGCATCAACTGCTCTGGCGCAATCGGCTCCACGGAGAGGCGGAAAAAGTCCCCGGGGTTGGTCATCATCATAAAATAGTCCACGTCTGGCGCCAGGGCGTCATCGGCCACCGGGACGGGGGGCCCGATCATGGACTCGATAAAGGAACCGGGACGCATCCACAACAGATGATCCTCACGCCCCTGGCGGGGATTGTCGGGCGTCTCCAGGTGTTCTGGCTTGTCGAAGACTTCGAAGTCCATCACCAGGTCGTTTTCGCCGAGCGCCGCGTGAGCCTCCACCACGACCAGTACCTCGTCGACGTCGCCCACCTTCAGCGCCAACTCGCTGCGCATCGCATCTGTCTCCACCTGGTCTTCCAGAGTATAGGCCAGCACCTCACCGGTGTGGGCGTCCAGAAATTGGATGGCCGGATACATGACCGACAACTGATTGCGCGGTGCCCCCGTGGCGGTCACCTTCAGGGCGTCGCCATTGGAAACGTCGATGGTGTACGTCGCCGCCACTCTGTCGTCATAGGAGGCCAACTGTCGGGGCGTGGGATAGGTCAGCGGAAGAGCGTCCGGAAGCGGCGGTGCGCTCACGGAGATACGATAGCCATAGTCGTCTCCTCCCGTATTTCCCCCGCCGGTGGTCAGGTTATAATAATCACTGATGATGAAGTGATACTCCCCGGCGATGGGCAGATGGACGTCCTGGACGAGCGATTCCCCCTGATTGTCGGCGTATAATACAGTGCCGAATTCGAAATTTTCGAGAAACCCGCCCATCACGATGACGATGGGCCAAAGATTCGACGTCGACGTCAGTTGCTCGACGTGAAAGAGGAGGGTCGTCGGCTCGTCGACAGACAGCGAATAATAATCAATATCTCCCGCCGGATCGATCCCTCCCTCGATCACCAACGGGACGTCGAGCATCCAATTTTGCTGGGCGTCCCAGAAATCGTCATTGGGAAGCCCCTCGTCTTCGTAGATGATCTCCAGGTATTCTGGATTCGTCGGGTCGTGAAAGTAGGGGAAATTGGCACAGGCATCGCCGATGCCGTCTCGGCTTCGATCGGCCTGATCGGGATTGGAGATCTCCGGACAATTGTCCCCTTCTCCGTCGACGGGTCCGTCGTCATCGGCGTCGGCGTCGCCTTCTGTGTCCTGTGCCACGTCGGCGTCCAATCCGGTGTCGGCGTCGGGATCCGGATCGGCGTCGGGCCCCACCTCTTCCGGCGGGCCCACGTCATCGACTCCCGTATCGTCGACTCCCACGTCTTCGTCAAATTGGTTCTGGTTATCCGGGTCCGTGCCCTGTCCCGTGTCACTACAGCCCACGGCCAGGACAAGGACCATCGCCGAAACCACGACTCCACTGCGCCGAATCCAGTCCAAAACCATCACCTTTTGTTCTCCGCGGCACCTTCACGCCGAAGGTGTGCGATTTCAATCCTCGAGTTGGGCCTCACGTACTTTGCGGAACTCCGCTTCGTAGAGCGTCCAGGACTCCAGGACGATATGTAAATTCTTCTCGTTCATCTCGCTGGGCTCGTCGCGCTGAATCGCCCGCATCTGATAGGCGATCTCACACATCTTATCGCAGATCAGAGTGAGCTGCTCCAGGTCACGGGTCTTGCGGTTTTGGCCGGCGAATCCCTCTCGGTACTCCGCCATGACTTCGTTGGCCGCCGCGCCCAGGCTTCCCGCCAACTGCTCCGTCGTCACCGACGCCTTCGCCTCGTGGATCTTTTCCACTTCCGACTGATAGACGTCCAGATTTTTCGACACGATTTCCATATTACGCTCATTGGCCTGCGAATCCAATCCCCCCTGGCTCAGAGCGTACATCTTCTTGTGGATCTCCTTGAGCTGCTTGATGACTCGCTCCAGAAGCGCCGGGCGCCGCGTCGGTCGGGGGTGACCGGCGAAGTGATCTCGGTAAATCGCAAATTGGGCATTGGCCAGGCTGGCCAGCAGATCGGACTGCTCGTCGGCGCGCAGGCTTTCACGAGCATCTTCGATGGCCCGATACTCCTTGCGGTACAATTGGAGGTTGTCCTCCACCGCCTCCAGAGCGGTCTCCAACCCCTGGTCGTCTTCCGTGGCGAGGTCCTTCATCTCGGCCTGGATGCGCTCCAGGTCGACGATGATCTCCGTCAACAGCCCCAGGTCTCGCGTGCGACGCTCTTTACTTGCGAAGTGACGAAAGTAGCGACTGAAGACGAGGTTTGCCTGCCGGGTCAGATCGGCGGCGGCCTCGGACTTCGGCGCCTTCTCTTGTGCCTCGACGATGGCCTTTCGCTCCTGGCGATAGGTATTTCGTCGCTGTTTCGCCGTATCCAACAGTGAGACCAGGGCCGGATTTCTACCTCCGTTGAGCTCCTGTCTTCCGGCGCCAATGATCTCGTCGAGTTCGCCCAACAACTCGTCGAGCAGCCCCAGATCCCGCGTCGCCCTGGGTTTTCCACCGAAATGGGCCTCGTAGCGCTTGTAGACGTCGTCTGCACGTCGCTTCAGACTCTTGAACGACGATTTTGCCATAACTATCACCATACCTGCCAAAAGAAGGTGTGAAGGCCGCCGTGGATGCGGCGGCCGCGAATATCTTCCCCGTCCTTTTAGTCGGAAGCTTCCCACAGGGCAAACCTCGGGCAGACGCCTCAGCGACTGCCGCGAGGAACGATGAGGGTAGAGCAGTTCATCTGCTGCACCCACTTGCCCTTTACCGTACCGGCTCCGCCCCGTTCCTCGGGCCGCCGATGACCCAGGACCATCCAGTCTACGCCTCTGTCCTCCACGAAGTCGCGAAGGCCCGCCACCGGGTGGTCGGCGACGATTCGAGTGTCGAAGTCCAGGCCCTCCAATTCGTCGCGATGTTTGTCGACGAACCTCTCCATCGACTCCTCGGCCCACTCCACGATCTCCGTGCGCCTCATCCCGGCCGGCAGATCGCCCTCGTGAATCAGGGTCACCGACGGCAGCGCATGGGCGTATACCAGGTGCAAAGGGGAGTCGAATTTCTTGGCCAGCCAACTCCCTTCGAGCAGGGCGTCATCGGAGGTCACCGAGAAATCGGTCCCCACGGCGAGGCTCATTCCCTGTCGAATGCGGTGAAATTCGGGATGGACCACGGCGGTCATACAGGGAGGACGGCCGGAGAGTTTGATCGCCGTCGACCCGAAGATAAATTTGTTCCAGGCCCCGCGACCGGACATGGAGATCACCAGACAGGCCACGTCGTCCTGGGAGGCCCGATCGCGAATCTCTTCGTCCGCCGGCCCTCCGATGATGAGATTCACCCACTTCGCAGGGGTACCTGTAGCGTCTTCGAACCACTGATGGACGCCCTGCTCGGCCTCACGCCGCGTCTCGGCGTCGGCGAATAGCTCCACCTTGCTCTTCGAAAATCGCCGCGTCAGATCCAGGACGTGAAGAACCTCCACCTCCAGACCCAGCGCCTGCGCAAGCTGTTGGCCCACTTTCGCCGCCGGCTCCGCGTTCTCGGACAGGTCCGTGGCCACCACGATCGTATCTCCTCTCATTTTCTCCTCCGCAG
>SLPW01000400.1 GCA_007131755.1 Myxococcales bacterium
CAAAGAGGACTGCCCCGAACACGATTCCCACGAAGAGTCCGAGGCTCGCCGCCGTCTGGCCGGCGCGATAGGCCTCGTCGGCGTCTTTTTTGCCCATGCGCTGGGCGACCAGAGCGGCGGCGGCGATGGAGAAACCGCTGGCGGCGGTAAAGCCGATGGCCTCGATGCCGAGAAGGGTTTCGTGGGCGGCCAGCGCGACGTTGCCCAGATGCCCGATGATGGCGATGGAGGCTACGTATGCGAGGTGATAGAGCAGTCGCTCGCCAAGGGTGGCGCGGGAGACGCGCAGCACCGTGGCCAGGGCGTCGCGACGGTCCTCCTGGTCGTGTTCGCCGACCAGGCTCAGAGCTCCGCGGCCGCGCCGAAGGGCCCATAATCCCCCGGCGGCCTGCACGCCGCTCGCCAGAACGGTGCCCACGGCGGCGCCCATCAGGCCCAACTCCGGGGCTCCCAGATGGCCGAAGACGAGCACCCAGGAAAGGCCGAGATTTGCCAGGCCAGCGACGACGGCGATGAGCATGGGCGTGCGGGTATCGCCGGCAGCCTGCAACGAGGAGGTGGCCGTGGCGGCGACGAAAAATAGGGGCGCCGACATCAGCACCACCGCCAGATAAGAGCTGGAGTCGCCCCGCACGGCCTCCGTGGTGACTTCCGGATCCGTCAGAAGGGCGACGATGGGGTCTCTTCCCACCCAGGCCAGAAGGCTGACCACAATGCCGATAAGAAATGCAAAACCAAGAGAGGCGCGAAGCGTGGCCGCCGCCCGCCGCGAATCGCCGGCACCCACGGCTCTTCCCGTCACGGCGACGACGCCGGCCATAAAGGCCCCGAAGATGCTGGTCACCGACCAGGCCACAGGGTTGGCAACGGCCAATGCGCTTAGCGCCTCCGAGGCATAGCGCCCGATGATGAGGCGGTCCGTGGTGAACACCAGCGTGGTCACCATCCCCTGGAGCACGGCAGGCCAGGTCAGGACCAGCACTTCGCGCAACAGCTTTCGTGAGAAGAGGGGGGAACGCAAGGAATCATCTCCCGTGGTTTGGTCGCCTCCGTGGGCTGTCTACTTTTGTCCACGTAGAAGGATGCTGCAACCGGAGGCGTACCGTGGCAAAGACCAGGCCTTATATCGCTACTCACAAGCGGGCGCTATTCGTCGTTCAGGGAGTGGTGGCCATGTTGATGGGCATCGCCTTGTTGACGACGCCAGTGCAGGCAATGCTCACCGTCGTGACCGTGCTGGGAGGATATTTTTTCATCCGAGGGGTGGCGAATATGCTGTACATCGCCATCGATAGCACCGGATGGGGATGGAAATTACTGGTGGGCTCGATGGGCATGGTCGCCGGCGTATTGGCATTGATTGCACCACAGGTAACAGGCACGGCGTTTGCGCTCTTCGTCTTTATTATCGCTGGGCAGGGCATCCTCTCCGGTCTCATCGAGATCTACTACGGAGGCGTCTACAGTCGAGTGGGCCTAGCCATATTGGGGATCGTAAGTGTCGTCCTGGCGGCGATGTTATTTTTCGTTCCCTGGGTGGGAATCTCTTCGGCGGCCATCATCATGGGCGCCGTCGGGTTGGTGGGGGGATTCGCCACGTTCGTGAGCGCCCTGCGCGGTGCGAGAACGCTGCAGCCACGGGCGGCATGAGGAACTTTTCCTACGGCACGTCCATTCCACGAGCACGAAGCGGAGAAAGGAGGAAGTGATGGCACAGACAACGACGCGACCGACGGATCAGACACGATGGCTCTTTTTGCTCCAGGGGGTGGTGGCCGTCCTTCTGGGACTGGGCTTGCTGCTCGTTCCGATGCAGACCCTCTTCGCAATCGTCATCCTCCTCGGTGCCTATTGGTTCATCCGCGGTGTGGCGAGCCTCTTATATATCGCCATCGATCGCACCAATTGGGGATGGAAGCTCTTCGTGGGAGCCCTGGGCGTCATCGCCGGTGTGTTGGCGATGACAGCTCCTCTGGTCACGGGGACGGTGATCTTTACGATTTTCGTATTCGTGATCGGTTTTCAGGCGATTTTCTCGGGATTTACCGAGATCTACTACGGGGTGGAAAGTCGGCGCGCGAGCCTCATCCTTTTGGGAACGGTGAGCGTTTTGTTGGGCGCCGCGCTGGTCCTCAATCCCTGGATCGGAATCACCGTCCTCGCCATCGTCGCCGGAATCATCAGCCTCGTCGGCGGAGTGGTCACCATCGGCGCCGCGATGCGGGGAGCCCCGATAGCGCGTCGGGCCACGGCATGACTCGTTCCTGACGTCGGCCCCCGGACTCCCTCGCTACGCTCGGTCGGCCGGGGCTAAGTACGAAGCAATGAGCGTTTGGTGGTTGAAACTCCGACCCATTCTCGTCCGCTTCTTGCTTAGCCCCGGCCGGCCTTTGTCTGTGAGCCCGGGGTTCGGAGCTCGTCCCCTGAGTTCTTATTGGCAGTCTACCCGCCTCGGTGATAAAAATCCCAGTCGTTGAATTCCGATGGAACCAATCCCTGGAAGAGGTGCTATATCATGGCTGTACCGGCGATATTCGATAATTTGCGCTTGCCCGCAGTGGCGGCGCCCATGTTTCTGGTCTCCGGCGTGGAGCTTACGGTGGCGGCCTGCCAGGCGGGAATTGTGGGGACCTTTCCGGCGCTCAACCACCGAAGTTCCGAGGGCTTCGAGGGATGGGTGCTTGAAATCAAGGAGAGGTTGAAGGCATTTCGCGAGGAAAACCCCGATGCACCGGTGGGCCCCTTTGGGGTCAACCTCATCGTCCATCGCACGAACCCGCGAATGAAGGCGGACCTCGAGATCTGCGTGCGTCAAGAGGTGCCGCTTGTGATCACATCGCTGGGAGCGGTCAAGGACGTGGTCGACGCCGTTCACGGCTATGGCGGGGTCGTCTTTCACGACGTGACGAACCGCCGCCACGCCGAGAAGGCCAAAGAGGCCGGCGTGGACGGGCTTATCCTCGTCAGCGGCGGAGCCGGCGGCCACGCCGGGACCATAAATCCCTTCGGACTCCTCGCCGAAGTGCGAAAATTCTTCGACGGCACCATCGTTTTGGCCGGCTGTCTATCCACGGGGCAGGACGTCGCGGCGGCCCGTGCCATGGGAGCGGACCTGGCCTATATGGGAACTCGGTTTATCGCCACCGATGAGAGCGAGGCCCAACCTGAATACAAGGCCATGGTCTGCGAGACTTCGGCGGAAGACATCGTCCACACCCCGGCGGTCTCCGGAGTCCCGGCCAATTTCATGGCTCCCAGTCTGGCGGCCAACGGCTTCGATATGGAGAAGTTGATGGACCCCGCCCACGTCGACTTCGGCGAAAAGCTGACCGTCGACGACGAGGCCAAAGCCTGGAAGACGGTCTGGTCCGCCGGCCACGGCGTCAGCGCCATCGGTGACGTGCTGTCCGTCTCAGAGTTGGTGGATCGATTGGAGAAGGAGTATCGACACGCCCTGGAGGAGGTCTCGCGGGGGTTGATATCGCGTTGAG
>SLPW01000094.1 GCA_007131755.1 Myxococcales bacterium
CCCTCCGGAGGGAAATGGTTGCCCAAACGTGATTTGCCGACGCGAAGCAAAATCGGGCCAGGGCCAGGGACCGGGCCGGGGCCAGGGGGGGCGACCACATTGAGTAATACAACCGATCAAGCTGGATCACACACGTTCGTTCGAGGACCTTGCTCGTGATCAAATTCAGCACGCCTTTGGTCCGCGGGCACGACCGAAACCGCCGGAGATCGTCTACGCTCCATCTTGACGCTATGGCCACGGCGAACTACATATCCGCCTGAGGAAGATGAGTGGACGACGGGCTCTGGTTGCCCGTTGATGTGATGTTGATTGAATTTTCGGACGGGCTATGGCCGAGGCAAAGAAGAAAGAGGTAGAGGAGCACGTCGAACCCGAGGAGTTGGACGCCGAACGGGCGGATCAGGTCCGCGAGGAATTGGGTGACGACGCAATCGTAGAGATGCTCCGAGAGATGGTACTGATCCGGCGCTTCGAGGAACACGCCGGGCGCTCCTATCAACGACGTAAGATCAAGGGGTTTTGCCACCTATACTCCGGGCAGGAGGCCATCGCCGTGGGCTCGCTGCGGGCCACCGGCGACGATGACTACGTCATCAGCCACTACCGCGAACACGGGCATGCCCTGGCCGCGGGGATGGATCCCAAGGCGGTGATGGCCGAGCTCTACGGAAAGAAGACGGGCTGCGCCGGTGGAAAGGGGGGCTCCATGCACCTCTACGACGTGGACAAAAACTTCATGGGCGGTTGGGGAATCGTGGGTGGTCAGGTTCCCCTTGGAGCCGGATTGGCCTTCGCCCTGAAATACCGCGAGCAGGAAGCGGTCTGCCTGGCCTATCTCGGCGACGGGGCCATCCACCAGGGCGTGGTCCACGAGGCCCTGAATATGGCCAAGGTCTGGGGGCTTCCGCTTATCTGCATCGTGGAGAATAACCAATACGGCATGGGCACCGCCGTCGACCGCGTCAGCTCCACGGTCAACCTGGAGAAGAAGGCCGATAGCCATCAGATTTACAATAAGGCCGTCGATGGACAGGACGTCTTCCAGGTCTACGACGCCGTCAAACAGGCCCGAAACAGAGCCATTGAAGATGGCGAGCCCTCCTGGCTGCACCTTCGCACCTATCGCTATTACGGTCACTCCATGACCGACCCGGCCACCTATCGAGGAAAGGACGAGGTTCAAAAACAGCGCGATCTGCGCGACCCCATCGTCCGCCTTCGAAACTGGCTCGTCGAAGAGGAGATTCTGTCTCAGGACGACATCGACTCCATCGACGACGAAATGGAAGCGGTGGTCAAGGATGCGCTGGCCTTCGCCGACGAGTCGGACTTCCCCGACGAATCGGAGCTTACGGCCAATATATACGTGGAGTGGCCCGGCGAGATTGATTGATGTCCTGGCTGGTAATGCCCGCAGTTACGGTCGAATCCTTTTGTGAGAATGCCAATGCGTGAAATTGCATTTCGAGAAGCCCTCAACGAAGCACTCGTGGAGGAGATGGAGCGCGACGAAGACGTCTTTTTGATGGGCGAAGAAGTCGCCGAATATCACGGGGCCTATAAGGTCAGTAAGGGGATGATCGATCAATTCGGTCCCCGGCGGGTCATCGATACCCCGATTACGGAAGCCGGGTTTGCCGCCATCGGCATCGGCGCCGCCCTGGCCGGTCTGAAGCCCGTGGTGGAGATGATGACCTTCAACTTCGCCATCCTCGCGTTGGACCAGATCGTCAACACCGCCGCCAAGGCCCGCTACATGTCGAACGGCCAGTTCTCGGTGCCCCTTGTGGTGCGCGGCGCCGGCGGAGCCGGTGGTGCACTGGCCGCCCAGCACTCCCAGTCGTTGGAGGCCCAATATGCCCACGTTCCGGGCCTGAAGGTGATGATGCCGGCGACTCCGAAGGACGCCAAGGGAATGCTCAAGACGGCCATTCGCGATCCTGATCCGGTGATCTTCATCGAGTCCGAGGTCCTCTACGGATTCAAGGGCGAGGTGCCGGAAGAAGAATATCTCGTAGAGATGGGCAAAGCCGACAAGAAGCGCGAGGGCGACGATTGCACGGTCATCTCCTGGAGTCGGGCTCTTCATTTCGCGATGCAGGGTGCCGAAAAGGTGGCCGAAGAGGACGGCGTCGAGGTCGACGTCATCGACCTTCGCACCGTTCGTCCCTTCGACCGGGATATGATCCGTGAATCCGTAAAGCGCACCAATCGCGCCGTCGTCGTCGAGGAGGGATGGCCCTTTGCATCCGTGGGGGCGAGCATCTCGGAGTGGATCTCTCGAGAACTCTTCGACTGGCTCGACGCCCCGGTCGAGCGCGTCCACCAGCGCGATATACCCATGCCCTACGCCTTCAATCTCGAGGCGGCGTCGCTTCCCGACGCCGATGGGATCGCCGACGCGATTCGCCGGGCCTGCTATCTTTGAATCTTTTTCCAGATGATTTCTCCCGAATATCGAGGCTGCGATGGCTGAAGTGATGGAAATGTTGGCGCTCAGTCCCACCATGGAAGAGGGCGTGCTCGCTGAATGGCTAAAGAACGAGGGTGACGCCGTCGACGAGGGAGAGGTGCTGGCCGAGGTGGAGACCGACAAGGCCACCATGGAGATGGAGTCCTTTTATTCGGGAACGGTCCTGAAGTTGTTGGCCGACGCCGGCTCGACGGTCAACGTCGGCGACCCCCTGGTGATCATCGGCGACGAGGGAGAGGATATCTCGGAGCTCCTCGATGAGTTGGCCGGGGGGGCGCCCGCCGAGGAGGCAAAAGAAGAGGCCAAACCCGAGGCCGAAGAGCAGCCGGAAGAAGCGGACGAGGCCGAAGCGCCACAGCCCGCCGAAGGACCGGAGGATGGCCGCAGAATCAAGGCCAGTCCACTTGCGCGCCGTATGGCCGAGGACAAGGAGATCGAGCTCAGCCGCGTCGAGGGGTCCGGGCCCGGCGGTCGGATCATCAAACGAGACATCGAGGCCGCAGAGAAGGCACCGCCAGCCGAAAGACGCGCCCCGGCACCCACGGCGGAACTCACCGGTGTCGATGTCAGCTTCGTCCCCGGCGAGGCCGAGCGACTCAGCCAGATGCGAAAGACCATCGCCCGCCGCCTGGTGCAGGTATGGCAGACGACGCCCCATTTCTATCTCACCCGTGAGATCGATATGGCGCCGATCATGAAACACCGCGCCGATATCAACGCTCAGTTGGCCGACTCCGGGGCCGAGTTGAAGCTGTCGGTCAACGATATGATCGTCAAAGCGGCGGCCGTCGCTCTGTCCCGCTACCCGGATTTGAACGTGGCTTTCACCGACGAGGGACTCTATCGCTTCGACGAGATCAATGTCGGCGTCGCCGTCGCCATCGATCAGGGGCTGATTACTCCCACGATCAAGAACGCCGATCAGAAGAGCCTCGGCGCCATCTCACGGGAGATCCGCGAATTGGCAGGGCGGGCCCACGAAGGGCAATTGACGCCCGAGGAATACAGCGCGCACACCTTCTCCATCAGTAACCTGGGGATGTACGGCATCGACGAGTTCATGGCCGTCATCAACCCCCCGGACGCCGCCATTTTGGCCTGCGGTGCCGTAAAAGAGGTGCCCGTCGTCGAAGACGGCGAGCTGACGGTGGGAACGCGCATGAAGGTCAGCCTGGCCTGCGATCACCGCGCCGTCGACGGCGCTGTGGGCGCCGAATGGCTCGCCGAATTCGTAGCTCTTCTCGAAAATCCGATGATGCTTCTGGTATAATCACGGCAAGGAGATTGCTGAGCCTTCGTCCCCAGGGCAGCCTGTGACAACGGCTGGCCCTGGGCTACGGGTCGACCAGTGGGGATCGGGAGGTCTTCTCACAGAAAACCATGAGCGAAGGATACTCGACCCGTAGCCCCAGGCCACGCGCAGTGCAGCGTGCCTGGGGTTCTGACGCCGAGGAACCGACCCGTGACGACGCCGCCACACCGCTGGACCCGATACCTGCTCAGCGGCGTCGTCTGCACAGTCCTCCTCCTCACCACCGCCTCCACCGCATTTGCCCAGCAATGGCAAGACGCCTATCCCGGCGTTCGCTATCTCGCCGAGACCCGACCCGGTCCCGTAGAGGTGCGCGCCGTGGAGGTCGATCTCTGCGCGTCCGGCGTCAGCCTTCGGGCCACCCGGGAGAGCGAGAATTGGCAGACCACCTCTTCCTTCGGAACCCAGGTGGGGGCACAGGTGGCGATCAACGGCGATTTCTACGAATGGCCGCCCGATACGCTGGGGCTCGCCGTGGGCGACGGCGACTACTGGTCATCGGATCGCCCGGACTGGGGGTTCATCGCCTTTGGAGAGGGACGCGCCGAGATTACGCCGCCCGGCGTTCACGTGCCCGATCCGCCATCCTGGATTGACGACGCCGTGGGGGGAAATATCATGGTCCTCACCGATGGCGTGACCACCAATGATCAGGGCAGCTTTTGCACCGCCCGCCATCCCCGCACCGTGGTGGGCTTCTCCGCCGACGGCACCAGGCTTTATCTGGCCGTGGCCGACGGTCGAAACCCGGGGACGAGCATCGGCATGACCTGTGCCGAGTTGGGCGATCTCATGTCTTATCTGGGAGCACAGAACGCCCTGAACCTCGACGGCGGTGGATCGACGACGATGTGGCGCCAGGGGGCGGGCGTCGTCAACACTCCCTCCGACGCCGATGGCGAGCGCCACGTGGTCAACCACCTCGCCGTCCACGCCACGGGCTCCGGTGCCCCACGCTCGTGTCCCCAGCAGAATTGGGACGTCGACATCGAGACCAACCTGCTAGACCTGGAGGTGATCAACACCGATGGCGACGGCGCGAATTTTCTCGACGCCTTCGTGGGCGACGAGTTTCGCGGGGAGTTGCTCATCACCAATCAGTCCGACCAGGTCATCCGAGACGTGTGGGCCGGATATTGGTTCGAGCATCCCTTCCTGGAGGGGCTGGACGCCAGAATCTACTCCGATCATCCAGCCTACGATCGCCAGAGCTGGGAACTCAACGACGCCAACGATGCTCCCGAAAATCCCGGGGCCGGTGAATACGGCCAGGAGGGTCATCTCAATCTCTACGCTTTCAGCCCCGGGGAGACGAAGCGCATCGTCTTCGATATGAGGGCCACCCAGTACAGCATCGGCCTTGCGGATCACCCCGATCTTCGTGGCTGGATTCGCAGCATCGAGGACATCTACGGAACGCAGGAGGGATTCTGGGACGAGCCGGATCAGGTAAATCTTGTGGAAACGAATCTTCGAGCCTATTCGGAGCTGGACGTGTTGAGCCGAGATCACTGGCATTTTGCCGCTCCCGACGAGGAGCAGTTGGAGGGATGGCGTCGATGCGATGGGAGCTCCGAAGGATTGAGGATCGACACCGATACGTCGGCATTATCCGTCGACGATCACGCCCTGGCGAGTTGTCTGCGCTCGCCACAGTGGACGGAGATAAACGCCGACGACTTTGACGCTCTCGTCGTCGAGGTGATGGACGCCGAGATTCCGCGCGATTGGTCCATCCAATGGACCGGTTCCGCCGAAGGAAGTCGTGATTTTGAGATCGAGCCGGCAGTGGGGCAGGGCACGGTGGCCTTTCCGCTGACCGGCGCGAACGGGTGGAGCGGCACTGTGGAGGAGTTGAGGATCGAAGCGGATGCGCAGGATTTGCTGGTAGGCGCCATCTACCTGCAATCAGAAGGTGGGGCTCTGTCGACCCCTCTGGTGGAGACCGTCGCCGACGTCGTGGCCTCGCCAGTGGAAAGTGGAGCAAGCGGTGGCGACGGCGACGTCGGGATCCCCGGCAGCGGAGATGGGGTGGACGCGGGAGATGGTCAGCAGTCCGGTGATGAGGGATTCGACGAGCAGATGTCTACCAGCAGTTGTTCATCCACCGGCAGCGGACCGACTCACCTTTTCTGGTGGATGGCCGCGCTCGTTGCTCTCGTGGGACGTAGAGCGGTACCGAAGTTCAGCGGCAGGTAGCGGGGGGGCAACTGCCCTCGATTGAGGCGTAATTCGGCATGTGGCGTGCCAGGTCGAGGGTGGCGTCACATTGTGCCTGGGCCATCCTTCGGGCCTCTTCCACGTCGCGGTAGCGACCCCATCCGCAGATCAGATCGTCCGGATCGTCGCCGCATTCTGTGTGTCCGCCGGCGCCGACAGGGCAGATGCGAATACAGGAAAAACAAACGGCCCTGTCGTCTCCGGGAATGGTGACGTCCTCTTCTTCGACAACGGCGACCGATTCGTCGACCTCCGGCGGCTCTTCGACCTCCGGCGGCTCTTCGACCTCCGGAGGCTCTTCGACCTCCGATGGATCTTCCGGTTGTGGAGATTCCTCTACGGTGGGCTCTTCGTCGATGGGAAACCCGATGCGTCCGCTGGGATCGGCGGGGACGGCCTCGGCCGGGAGGGCGTGGCGAAATAAGGAGTCGTCGTCATGGCGCGGTGGGGCACCGACCATGGTTATTTCGTCTTCGTCTTCTTCCTGCGGAGCCGATGAACAGGCCGGTACAAGCAAGATGAGGAGCAAGAGTAGGACTGGTAAAAGGCGGTACATCGAAGACGCTCATACTCGAGTCGGTGGACGCACGTCGCGAAAGGCCCACAAATGGCTCGCCGTAAAGTTGATGATCATCCCGAAGGCGATTCCCGTGAGCACGCTCAGTGGTGGAGCCAATTCATGACCTGCTACAGCGGGAGCCATGGGCGCCCACAACAGTGCCAGAGTTATGGATGCTGTCAAAATTTGTACGGCGCCGGCGCCGGAGGCCGTCAGGTAGTATTTTATGAGGCGCCGAAACCAGTGCTGGATGCCGCCCTTATTTCGATCACCCCATGTCCAGGCGTCGTTGAGCAAGAAATTGGTAAACACACTGACGACGAATCCGGCGAAATTTGCGAGGATGAAGCCCACGGTCAGGTGCAGTCCCCCGAGCCGCAAGTCCGCATGCTCGCCCAATAACCAGGGCAGACTGACCTGGAAGGCCAGAGTGAAGATGGCGAGGTTGACGACGACGCCGCTCAATCCCACGCCACCGAATTTCAGCAGCCGTGCACTATTGTTGCGCAGCCAAGTCACGCTGGGATGCAGCTCTGATTGTTCCAGGGGCTCCGAGGCCATCGCACTGCCGAAACATCGCTCAGTTAAACCGTTATTCCACCAACGGTGGTGAGCAACCGCGACGACGAGCAGGGGTCGTCGCAGGTTGAATCAAGCCGCCACTGTAGCGGGGAGAGCCGCGCGGTTCAATCGGCCACGAAGATTGTTTGATAGGGAGCGACGTTGACGAATCCCAGCCTCTCGTAAACCCGACGTGCCGGCTCGTTTTTTTCGTTTACGTACAGCGTCAGTCGGGGAATCCCTTCCTCGAAGAGGATGGTGCAGATGTCGGTCATCGCCCGGGTGGCCACACCCCTATTGCGCATATCCGGTGCGGTGTAGACGCCGGAGATCTGTGCCCCATGGCGCGACTGGGTGGAGATGTCGGCTTTGAAGACCAGCCGTCGTTGCTCATCGATCCACACGAAGGTGCGGCCTCGCTCGATTCGCTGGCGAACGTGGCGATGGAAGCCCGAGGGGTTGCGCTCCAGCGGATCTTCCTCGGTCTCCTCGCGGTGCATGGCCACGCTGGCCAGGAAGATGGGATCGAGTTCCGATAGCTTTCCCCGCCGCACCGAAGAATGTCGCCGACGGGGGGCGTCGAATTCACGGGGCAATAGTCGATACAATTGTTGGTACTGGATGAGCCGGGCCCGGGCGGGAGGAGGGCCGGGCGAAGGATCGGCATATACTTGCCAGAAGGGGGTGACGCTTCGCCGGCGAGAGACGATATGGCGAAATTGGACGGCTTGACTGCGAAAGAAGCTTGCGAAGTGGCGGGCGTCCTCGCCATGTCGGGTGTCGAGCAACAGCAGGCGGTCCGAGATGTCCAGGGCCACTGCGCGAATCGTCTCGTCGTCATCCATCACGGCGTAGTAGCCGAAGCGGCCACGGCGCCGAGGCTCGATTCCCCGGTGTTCGAGCCAGGCCAGGCTAAAGAGATTGGCGTCCACGTCCTGGAGCAGAAATTCCTCTAGCCGCCTTCGATGGCGGCGGCGCAACCTCAGGGGCGGGCGCGAGCGCAACTGGTTGTGGGGTGAGATCGCCATGAAAGCCCGACTACGTGAGATGTCCCGTGGGGCTGGTTAGGAAGAAGATAAACAAGACGGCCCGCCGATAAAGATCGAGCGGGCCGTCGAGTGCTGAATCTTGGGTCCTTCGTGCTCAGAATCCGCTGCCGAAGGGGTCGCTTCCGGAGAGATCGATGGTTGGTCGATCGTCGTCGGAATCGCTGCTGCTCGATGAGGAGCTGGATGACGAAGACGAGGAAGAACCGGACGAGGAGGACGTGCTCGTCGTCGCGGGCCTTACCGGTCGGGTTGGCCTGGTCGGTGCAGCTTCCTCTTCTACTTCTTCCTCGGGAAGTGCCTGAAAGCCGATCTCCACCACAGCCGTGGTGGTCTGCGACGGCGCGTAGCTGGCGCGCTCATAGGTGGTGGGGTCGATCTCGTAGCCCTCGGGGAGGACGAAGAAGGCCACCGCGCCGGCGCCGATGATGCCGACGATCACGAGGGCGAGGGCGATCATGATGCCGCCACCGGACTTCTGGGGGATCTGCTCGACCGGTTGGGCTCCGCTGCCCGGATGGGCCGCCATGCCCGGCGTCGGATGGTGCTGTCCGGGATGATGATGCTGGGGGTGCACTCCCTGCTGGGGAGGCTGCTGGGCCTCCGGAGGGGGTTGGTCCTGCGCCTCTTCTTCTTCCTCTTCTTCCTCGGGAGGGACCCATTGGCCGCTCTCGATGAGCTCCTCGCGCTTGAGGGCCTCCATCTTCTGGGTGCGCCTTTTCTCCACCTCCTGGAGGCGTTCTTTTTCGGCACACAGCAACTGTTCGGCCTGTTCACGCTTTCGGCGCTCTTCTTCTTGCTTGCGCCGCTCCTCTTCCTGTTTTTTGGCCTCGATCTCGGCCTGGATGCGCTGTTCCTCCTCTTCTGCTTCCATCGCCGTTTCATTGAGAATGCCCGCCAACAAATCGTCGGCTGCATCGTCACTTGCCCATTTTTGATCACCCATGGAATTCCTCGTCGTCGAGTAGGAGAAGAGAATTCGTATTGCCGTCATCGCTGCGCCACGCGCCACCATCAGTATAGAGAACGTGCGACATAACGACAACAGCGACAAAAACATGGTCCGAAACGGCGATCCGTCAATCTCGGCTCCCCTTCATGTGCGGGGCGTAATCCACCTTGATCGGTGGTAGAACTCAGTGTGGTCGAGCCCGCCCTGGCCCCGGCCCCCTCCCGGGCCCCGGCCCGATGTTGCTTCGCGTCGGCGAATGAAATTTGGGACAAAACTCTCCCCGGAGGGGGGATAGCCGTTAACCAGTTGCTATTTCTTCGCCGAGGTCCATGTCTCAGGGCCAGCACAGGCACGACAGCTCAAGTAGAACAAAGACCTTGGTCGGAGATCGGAGACCGCCGGGACAGCCCGCACGTCCGTATTCAGCTTCTTAATTCGATGGATCTCCGATCTCCGACCCACTTCTACCTTTTTGCGACGCGCTCCGCAGGGCTTCAGGCCTTGCATTCTCACCAAATACCCTCAATAAGCGAAACGGGTTAACGGCTATAGGGGGAGGAGCAACAAGCGGAAAGGCCAACAGCAAAGGAAGGGCCCGGGCGAGGGCCAGGGACCGGGCCAGGGAATGACTACCGACGGAAACCACTCACACCCCCATATTCGGTCCTTCTTGTCACCCCGTCGGGGGCCCGCTATAACGCAAAAGACCGGCAGAGCCGGGAGGTTGGGGCATCGTAGTCGACATGCTGGCGTAATTTCTTGAAGGGTGTCGATTCTGCGAAGCGAGGCATGGAGAAGTAGATGAGCCGGAGAATCGGGCAGTCGAGCTCGCTATTGTGGGGGGGAATCGTGACCCTTTTTTTGGCCTTCGCTGTGATGGGCTGTGAGTCCACGCCGGAGGACGAGTTGATGGACGGCCGCCAGGCCCTGACCGTGCGCGATGCCGATCGGGCCGAGGAACATCTTCGGGCGGCCATTGAAGCCAACCCGGAATTGCTGGAGGCCCGCCGTCTGATGGCGGATGTCCACATGCTGCGCGCAGATTACGACCTGGCCGAGGAGGTTCTGGACGAATTGTGGACCGAGCTGTCCTTCGACATCGAAAGCGATCTCGATCCCGATCAGCGCCGCACCCGGATGTTGATGACCAACCAATATACCAATTTATATCGAAAATGGGCGGAGTCCATCGACTATGGCGAGCGACCGGAGAGCTTCGAGTCCGTGGCAAAGACGGGCCTTGAGCGAAACCGCCGCGACAGCCGTCTCAACTCCCTGATGGTCGAATATTACCGGGCCCGTGCCGATGAATTCGTCGTCAAAAATGATCGCCTCCAGGCGGCGCGAATGCTGGAGCAGATCGACGAACTCCACACCTTCACCGACACCCGGCGCGAGGCCCGCGAACAGGCTCGCCAGCTTCGCCGCGAGGCCTTTCGCGATCAGGCCCAAGAGCGCTTCGAGACCGAGCTTCGACCGGATCTGGTGGAGGCCGAGGCCTACGACGAACAATCGCGTACCATCTACCTGACGGTGGAGCAGTCCCTGGATCGGCGCCTCGATCCCGACGACAGCGAGGCCGTCGACCTGGCACGGATGATGGCCGCCCAGACCCTGCTTCCCAGACTCGGCCAATACGCCTTGTCGCTGGGGGGACTCGAGGTGGAGTCCGTGGAGTTTTCTGCCCTCGAGATCCCCGGCCTGCGCATTGTGGACGAGACCTTTCATTCCCGGCGATACGATATGGTCGTGGGACTTACGCAGGACGATCTCTTCGATATGGCTTTTGACTACGCCGAATACGAGCGCCTTCGTCCCGAAGATCAACCTCGAATTCAGGCGGAGCCGCAGATTCGACAAATCGTGGTCGAAGGGGACCGGATCTCCGTCGAGACGAAAGGACTGGACGAAGGGGATTGACAGGCGTATGAGAGGATTGATGTTTAGCCGTCGGGAGCTTGACTCTTCGAAGAGCGCGACAATTCCCTCATAACACCGGGGCGGCACACGGGGTGCCGCAGTGGAAGATCAAAGGGACGTGTGAATCAGGTGGGGCTACGAAAGGGAGAACGAACGATGTCAAATGGAAACCGAGTCGACGAATTGGACAATCAACTGGAGACGCCGGACTTCGAGTCCGGCGACGCCTTCGGGGACGAGGAGTTCGACGATGAACCGCTGAGGTCGAGCAGCGACAGCGACGTGGACCTCACGGAGACGAGCTGCGAAGACGCCGTGCGGGCAAACCCCAAGCGTCTGAGCGCAGCCCAGCGCGAAAAGGCCAGCGCCATCATCGAGGGGCTCATCGACGACGCCGAGCTCTCCGAGCCAAAGGGCCAAAAACGCGCCTGGGGAAAGCTGAACGAAAAATTCGGCGACCACCACCCGCGCCCCTTCGATATCAGTGCTGCCCTGACGGCCAACGATGTCATCGATCATCCCAAATTCGGCATCGGCTTCGTCGTGGAGCTCATCAACCCCCGAAAGGTGGAAGTCCTCTTTGAGGACGGGCTCCGAAAGCTGGCCTGCAATATCGATTGAGCTTCACCGCCGAGCACCGGGAGGCCCGACGGCGCGCCGCATCATCGAAATAGCGCGCCTTGGCCTCCTGTTGCCTTCTTGCGACGCTTACGATAGCTCTCGACGTATCACCAATTCATTGTTCATCCCCACCAATCGGGGACGGGAAATTTTATGGGAAAACCGACCAAGACCATCACCCGCAATCGCAAGGCCTATCACAATTATTTTGTGGACGACGAATTCGAGGCCGGCATGAAGCTTCTGGGAACGGAGGTCAAGAGCCTTCGCGAGGGAAAGATCAACCTCACCGACGCCTACGCCCGCTTTGAGGACCACGAGCTCTATCTGGTCAACGCCCACATCAGCCCCTATTCCCACGGCACCCACAAAAACCACGACCCCGAACGGCCCCGAAAGCTGTTGATGCACCGCCGCGAGCTCAACAAGCTCGAAAATAAGGTCAACGTCGCCGGCTATACCCTCATCCCCCTGGAGCTGTACTTCAAGGACAGCCACGTCAAGTGCAAGCTCGGGCTGTGCCGCGGAAAGAAGCTCTTCGACAAACGCCAGTCCATCAAAGAGCGCGAGCACAAACGCGAGATCGCCCGCAATCACGCCCGCAACTGGCGAAAATAAAGCGGGTGATGGGTGGCAGGTGGTGGGTAATGCCACCCATCACCGAGCACCCACCACCCATTACCGAACACCCACTACCCACCACCCACCACCCACAGCCGGAATAAATATTTCCCCTTGATTGTCTTACCCATGTGCCTAAAGTTAGCACTTCGGTGCGGAGGACTTCACCGTCCCCCGCCCACCGCCGGCGGCCACTTGGCCGCCACCCACACGGGGGCGCACTGGCTTCGACGTGGGCATTGAGGCGGACGTTGCGTGCCGGAGGTCTCTCGGTGACTCCGTTATGAACTGCTGAGAACGTTATAACTGCCAACGATGACGTGCAGTTTGCTCGGGCCGCTGCGTAAGCCACCCCGAGCATGATGCTACCCTTAGACGGTAGCCCGTTATGTTGGGCTTTGCTCGTGGGCCTCTCATAACGACACACAGCGAGCTTGGCGTTCGAAGTTTCGTCCTCTGGTCGAACGCGACATTCTAGAGGGCCCTCCATAAGCGTAGTGCGTTCGCAGGTAGCGTCTTCTGGAGGTTAAGCCCACTCTGCGAACTATTCACGTAGAAGCGTCTAGTCGAAGGTTCGCGGACGCGGGTTCGATTCCCGCCGCCTCCACTTGCGAAAACCGTTAATCCTCAAAGGGTTAACGGTTTTCGCTTTTCTTGTGTCACGACTATGTCACGAGCGTGACGGTCGCTGAGAGGTTGATGTGGTGCAAATCTATAGGCGTCGTCAACGTCATGGACGTACCGAGAACTGTGGATGTCATCGATGACTTCGCTACGAGCCCACTGTGGCCATTGAAAAGGGTCGAAGAATTACCTGACCCATGTTTCGGGATTCTGACTCTTGGCTACCTGGGTGACCTTCTTGAGGATCAGAGGCATTTTTGAGTTGTAGTCCA
>SLPW01000549.1 GCA_007131755.1 Myxococcales bacterium
CGCCGATCATCGCCAGGGTCAACGGAAAGGCTCTGGGCGGTGGATTCGGACTGGCTCTGCACTGCGATCTGGCCGTGGCGGCTCATGACGCCTCCTTCGGGACGCCAGAGATCAAGGTGGGGCTGTTCCCGATGATGATCACCGCCGTCATTCAGAGAAATCTACAGCGCAAACACGCCATGGAGTTGATGCTCACTGGAGAGCGAATCGATGCACAACGGGCTCTCGAGATCGGAGTGGTCAATCGAGTGGCCGAGGAGGGCAAGCTCGACGAAGCCGTCGACGAGTTGGTCGAAAAAGTCGCATCCTATTCGCCAGCCGTTCTGGGGCTGGGGCGTCAGGCCTTCTACGACACTCAGGATATGGGTTTTGAGGAGGCGCTTCGCGCGTTACACAGCGAGTTGACGATCAACACCCTGGCAGAAGATGCGGCGGAGGGGATCATGGCGTTTATGATGAAGCGCAAGCCGGAGTGGAAGGGGAAATAAGGCAGGTAACGGGTGGTGGGTAGTGGGTGGTGGGGTTTTGGGGATGCCCCTCCGCCTTCGCTGCGCTCCGGCACCTCCCCTGTCAAGCCGGGGAGGGGTCTAACTGGAGCGACACCCCTGCACGGAAATTCCTCCCCGGCTTGACAGGGGAGGGGGTTATTCGTCGCCGAAGAGGACGTCGGTCATGTCGTAGCGGCCGGGGGGTTGGCCGTGGAGCCAGCGGGCGGCGCGAAGGGCGCCGCGGGCGAAGATGCCGCGGTCGGTGGCGCGGTGGGTAAGCTCGAGGCGTTCGCCGGCGACGCAGAAATAGGCGGTGTGTTCGCCGACGATATCGCCGCCGCGAAGGACCTGGAATCCGATCTCGTCGTCGGTGCGCTCGCCAGTGTGGCCGTGGCGTGTCCAGCGGGCGACGTCGCCGAGGTCTCGGTCGAGTCCTGCGGCGGCGGCGCGTCCCAATAATTTCGCCGTGCCCGACGGGGCGTCGACTTTGTGGCGGTGATGGGCCTCGAAGATCTCGATATCGGCGTCGGCTCCGAAGCCGGAGGCGGCGCGCTCTACGAGGTGTGCTAGCAGGTTGACGCCCACCGAGTAGTTGGCGGCGTATAAGATGGCCACCTCCTGGCTGCATTGATCGATGATCTCCCACTGGGCGGGTTGGAGTCCGGTGGTGCCGGAGACAAGGGGAACACCGAAGTCGGCGCAGCGGCGCGCGGCGTCGACGAAGGCTCCGGGGGCCGAGAAGTCGATGGCCACGTCGGCGTTGGCGATGGCTCCCAGGTCGGTGGTGGCCGGTGTATCGTCGGGGCCGAGGCTGTCGAGATGGGCGTCGTCGGGGCCGACGATGGCGGCGACGACACTCTGGTCGTCGCGTCGGGTGGCGTTCTCGAGAAGAGAGGCGCCCATTCGGCCCGAGGCGCCGACGATGGCCAGGCGCAAGGAGGAGGTCATGGTGGGGATCCTGTGTTGAGCAGTGGCGAGGCCAGGATCAGGAGACCAGACCGTAGGCGTGGAGGGTGTTCTCCAACTCCTCTTTGAAGTCGTCGTCCGGCTCGTAGAGGGGGCCGCGCAGGGTGGGGCCGCACCATCCCATGAGGTTGGCGGCGGCCTTGACGGGGATGGGGTTGCTCTTTCGGAACATCGCCCGTGCCAGGGGCTGGATGGACAAGTGAATCTCGCGGGCTGTCTCGAAATCGCCCTCGCCGGCGGCGGCGCACATCTTGCTCATATCGCCGGGGATGAGGTTGGAGAGGACGGAGACGCAGCCCTGTCCGCCGATGGCCAGAAAGGGAAAGGTAGTAAAGTCGTCGCCGGACAACATGGCGAAGCCGTTGTCGGTATTGGCTCGGATAGCGCTGTCCAGAGCCATGTCGGCAGAAGCCTCCTTGATGCCGACGATGGCATTGTGTTCGGCCAATCGGGCCACGGTGTCGGGGCCGAGGCTGACGCCGGTGCGACCGGGAACGTTGTAGAGGACGACGGGCAGGCCGCCTTCGTCGGCGACTTCGCGGAAATGGCGCAGCAATTCGGGCTGGCCGGGCTTGTTGTAGTAGGGAGTGACCACCAGGGCGGCGTCGACGTGGTTGATATTGGCCACGCGGCGCGTAAAGGCGATGGTCTCGGCGGTGTTGTTGGTGCCCGTGCCGGCGATGATGGGAACCTGATCGCCCACCTCTTCGGCGACGGTCTTGATGACCTGAAGGCGCTCTTCGGCGCTCATGGTGGCCGCTTCTCCGGTGGTGCCGCAGGGGACGAGGCCGTCGATGCCTCCGTCGAGTTGGCGGCGCACCAGGCCGCGCAGGGCCGCAAAGTCGACGGTGCCGTCGTCGGAGAAAGGGGTGATGAGAGCGGTGAAGGCTCCACGAAGTTCGAGAAAATTGAGGCTCATAATTGGATGTCGGGTCTTGGGTCGTGGGTGATCAGTCCCGTCTGCGGGTGGGGACGGCGCGGGTTTGCTGAGAGGGTTCGAGCAGGCGGAAGAAGAGTTGCAGTCCAAGGGCGGCGATGCCCGTGGCAGCCAGTGCGGTGACGACGATGATGATGAGGGGGAGGCTGAACATCGCGAAGCTCGTGTATGAAAAGGTCAATGACGTGGGGATTTCCCAGCGGCGTTTTCGTTGCCGGGAACGATGCAGGTCAGTGGCGAAGGTGTCAAGAGGGTAATCACCCCTCGATACGCCAGTCCTCCCAGGGGAGGGGTTCACCGCTTCGCTGACTGTCGTCGCGGATCTCCTCGATGAATTTCGATTCACGTTGGACGACGCGATAAGATCCCCGGCTGGAGTACGTCATGGGGTGGCAAAGGTAGAGATCGTCGCGGGCCCGGGTGGTGGCGACATAAAAGAGGCGGCGCTCTTCTTCGAGGCCTCCCTCGTCCTCCAGGGCCCGGCGGTGGGGAAATTCCCCGTGGGCCAGGTTGAGCACGAAGACGGCGCTCCATTCCAGCCCCTTGGCCTGATGTACGGAGCTCAGACAGACGAATTCATCGTCTCGAGCCTCACCAACCCCGATCTCCTGTCCGGAGACACCGCTCAAGAGACTAATCTCGCCAAGAAAAGTGTCCAGAGATTCGAATTGAGCGGCGTAATTTGCGAGCTGTTCCAGATCGCGAAGGCGGTTTTCGGCGTTCTCATAGCTCGATTGGACGTGGTCGTAAAAATCGCTGTCCAGCAGAGTTTCCAGAATGGCGGCCGGGCTTGTTCCCAGGCGCATTTTGCGAAGATCGTCGAGGAGTTCGGAGGCCCGGCGCCAGGAGGTGGAAGCGCGGCCCGGCAAGTTGTCGATCAGCCGTTCGTCGCGCAAGGCTTCCAGTGTGTCGGGCTGGCTGGAGAGGAACATCCAGATATTCTCGGCTCGCTTCTGACCGATGCCGCGCCACTGGCGCACGAGACGCATAAAAGCCAGTTCGTCGCGGTGGTTGAACAAAAAGCGTAGATAGGACAGAGCGTCTTTGATGTGGGCCTGTTCGAAGAAGCGCAGGCCGGAGCGCACGACGAAGGGGATCTTGCAGCGGGTCATCTCCACCTGCAGCTCCATGGAGTGGTGATGGGAGCGGTACAAGACGGCGATATCGTCAAGGGAAAGTCCCTCGTCGACAAACTCCAGGATGCGCTGGCAGATGAAGGCGGCTTGCTGATTGGCGTCCTCGAGATGGACGTGGGCCGGCAGGGGGCCTTCTGGGCGGTGGGCGCGAAGCGTCTTTTCGTATTGATGCACATTAAAGGCGATGGAGCGGTTTGCCAGATCCAGGATCTGCGGGGTGGAGCGGTAGTTGGTCTCCAGACGAAATTGGTGGCAGTCGGGATAGCGCTCGGGAAATTCGAGGATATTTCGATAGTCGGCGCCGCGAAAGGCGTAGATGGACTGGGAGTCGTCGCCGACGACCATCAGATTGCCGTGGACGTGGGCCATCTCGTCGACGATACGCCCCTGGACGTGATTGGTGTCCTGGTATTCGTCGACCAGGATGTGTTCGAAGCGCTCGGAGAGTTCCTTACGCACGTCCGGGTGTTCGACGAGGAGGTCGCGCCAGTTGGTGAGAAGATCGTCGAAGTCCATCAGGCCCATCTCGCGCTTTCGCACCTGGTAAAGTCCGAGGATACGGGCGATGGGTTCGCATAATTCCTGGAAATAAGGGGCCCGCTCGTCGAGGGCTTCGGCCAGGGTTCGGCCCGTATTGCGGGCGAAGCTGAAGAGGTTGACCAGCATCTTGGGGCGGGGAAAGCGGCGCTCCAGATGACCGACGTCGGCGCCGGCGACGCAGCTCTTCATCAGAGTCGTGGCGTCGTCGCGGTCGATGATGGTGTAGTCCGTCGGATAACCCAGTCGGTCCGCGTAGCGGCGTAGAATGCGGTTTGCCGTGGAGTGGAAGGTGCCGCTCCACAGCCGGGTGACGTTGAGTCCCACCAGCTCCGAGGCCCGAGAGGTCATGGAGCGGGCAGCTCGGTTGGTAAAGGTCAACAAGAGGATGTTGGTGGGGTCGACACCGCGGTCGACGAGGTGGGCCATGCGGTAGGTCAGGGTGTGAGTCTTGCCCGAGCCGGCGCCGGCGATGACCAAAAGGGGGCCGGAGCCGGCGGTGACCACGGCTCGTTGCTGTTCGTTGAGATCGGCGTCGTAGTCCAGTCCACTCTTTGCGCCGGAGACTCGGTCGAGTTTGTAGGTCTTCACGGCAGTTCCGGGTCGATGATGGTCGGTGAAGTCAGAAGGTGTCTGAGGACAACGGAGGTCTATTCATAAAGGGTGGACGATCGGAGGCCAAGAGAGATCGCAAACCTTTTTTCGTTGGGCCCGGTTCGATGTAAGGCGGGGCAACGAAAGAGGTTTTCCCCATTTCGGTGATGGAATCTTCGGCGATCTCGAAAGGGAAGTTGGGGGAAAGACGCAAAAAAATGCGGAGATCGTCGACAATAATAGTGAGGGACCCGGCGGTCTTCTCGGAAGAAGGGGGGAGCTTCGTCGGGAGAAAAAAATCACGAACCACAAGGCATAGGAGGTCAACCATGGTGGACGCTACGGGTGGAGCGGGCGCAGCAACACAGAATACGATGGCGGAAATAGCGGATATGCTCGATATCCAGGACAACACCCTCGATACGGGGGCCATCACGGAGCGCGATCCGGTGCTCGGCAATGCGGTGGAGACGCTGGAGGAGTCCTTCCACGAGCGCATGGCCCATCTGGAATATCAGATGGAGAATGCGGAGAATCCGATGGAGAAGTTGGCGTTGGAAAAGGAGTTGATGCACCTGGAACAGGAGTTCGAGAAATTCGAGAGTCTCGTCGAGAACAGGCTTCTCGAGATCGAAAACCTCCCCTTGATGCCCGGCAAGGCGATCGAACTGAAGCAAGACAGGCTGTTGGACGCCGTGGAGAATATGGTGGGAGATCTTCGATCGACGTTGATGGACAGCTACGCCGAATTCGGATCGGTGGGAATGCCGCCCGATGCGGATGTGGCCGTCGATGGAGACAACCAGGTCGACGACGCGACGTGCGACGAATTGAGCGGTTCTCATGGGACGGAGGAGACCGGTGGGACCGGGGCGTCAGGGGAGTCCGGCGAGGCCTCCGAGTCGGCGGGAACGTCGGATCTTCCCAATCCGGAGGAATTGGTCGACCTATTGGCCACGGATCCCCAGGCGTTCATGGACGAGTTGTCCGATCTGAGCCCGGAGGATCGCAATTCGATGATGATGGCGGTGCAGACGCAGTTGCAGCAGATCAACCAGATGTTTCAGATGGCCAGCCAATTTTCCCAGGCAATGCACCAGACCCAGACGGCGGTGATTCAGAATATGCGGGTATAAGAAGCCATCAAAGAAGTCTCCCGACGAGCCTCGGTCCGGCTTCTTTGACGGCTTCTAAAGGTGATTCGCTGACCCAATCGATCTCTCAACGATGACGGAGGAATGGGAAAGATGCAGACACAGAGCGAAGAAGTGGAGACGTCCGACGAGGTTCGCAGGGCGGTAGCAGAAATGGTCAATCGCGTTCGCGCTGGTGAAAAGATGATGAGTATCATGGGCGTCGACGAAAGTACGATGGGTGATATGGAGACGCAGGCTTATCGCCTGTATCGAAACCGGCGCTACGATCAGGCCAAGGTAGCCTGCCGGGGCGTGCTTGCCCTGGATGAAGATCGGCCCCTTATGTTGTTGTTGATGGGGGATATGGCGCTCGAGGAGTTTCGGTTTTCCAGTGCCGTCACCCATCTACAAAAGGCTCATCGCCTGGTGCCGGATCATCCGGTGATCCGGGCGAGGCTGGGAGAGGCGCTTGTGAAGACGATGCAGCACGAGGCGGCGCGTGAACATCTCGAGGCAGCGCTAGGAGGTACGGACGGGCTCTCGGAGGTCGATAAGAAGAGATGCCGGGCCCTGTTGGAGGCCATCGCTTGAGCGTGGGAGCCCACCCGTTTGAATTGTCCGGTGCATTCGCTATGGTGTACCCTCTGGAGGACTCGGTGAGAAGCGGTTTGGCTCCGAGCTCCAGTGGTAGGTGAATCCCCGTAGAACCGGTTCTTTTCGTGGGTGAGTGCAGAATATGGCCAAGCAGACGACGACACTGGTGATCTCGACATGGCTCATCGCCCTTGTGGCGTTCGGGCTGACCGGATGTAGCGACGATGGAATCGGCGGTACGGAGGCGGGCTCGCTTCAATATAGTCCGAACGTGGTGGCCTTTTCGGCGGTGCCGGCAGGAGAGTCGGAGCGTCAGACGCTAACCCTGAGAAACGTGGCCGACAATCAAACGCTGATCATCTATGGCGTTGAATTGGCGGAGCAAGAGGGAGGTCGGATCGACGAGCTGGAGCTCGTGGAGGTGCCGTCGTTTCCCGTCGAGTTGGCTCCCGACGAGACGACGCAGGTGGTTGTGGAGTATTCCCCGGAGGCCGATGTTCCGGCCAACCGGGGGGAATTGCTCATCGAAAACTCCGATCCGAGCTATCAATCCCAGCCGGCGACGGTCCCGGTGAATACGCTGGGAAATCGGCCCGAGTTTTATCCCGAGCCACCGGTGGTGCGATTTCAGCGCATGCAGCCCGGTTCCAGCTCCGAGCAGACCCTTCGGGTCATCAACGCCGGTTCGGGGCCGCTGACGATCTTCGAGGAACCCTCCTATGCCGGCGGCGATGATTTCTTCATCGAGCCCACAGGGCGAAACTACCCCCTCAATCTGCTGCCTTATAGCTCTCAGGGCGTCGAGCAGTCTCCCGACGATTATATCCTCGACGTCGAGGTCAGTTATCGACCCCTGGGGGAGGGAAACGATACGGGGCGCATTCAGTTTCTGACCAACGATATCACCGATCCAAGCAGTAATCAGGCTCAGGAACTCCACGAGGTGGACGTCCACGCCGACGCCGAGTCTCCCTGTATCGAGGTCGACGGGCGAACCCGCGATTTCGGTCAGGTGCCCGTGGGAGAGGTGGGGCGCGATACGGTGACGCTGACCAATTGTGGAAGCCAGACGTTGGAGCTGTATCAATTCATCCTCGAGGAAGATGATGACGACGGAGTCTACGGCCTGGAGCTCGGCGCCTGGGACCAGACGGGAGATTCCCAACTCGACGAAACCGTGGAGTTGGGAGCCGGCGAAAGCGGTACGTTTCTCATCAACTTCACCCCGGTAGAGGAGGCGACGAAGCGAGGGACGGTGACCATCTTGAATAACGATCCCTTCCAGTCGGAGTTGAGGTTGGAGTTATTGGCAAGGGGAGCCCTGGGAAGCTGTCCGGAGGCGGTGGCGAAGGCGTCGATTCGGGGAACCCCCAGTCAGCCTGCGAGTGTGATCACCGCGACGCCCCTGGACTACGTAATCCTCGACGGCACCGAAAGCCACGATGCAGACGGAGAGGTCGTCACCTGGAAATGGGAGATTCTGGAGAGCCCGCCGGGAACCCCCGTAAACCTGGAGCCGACCCAGTCCGATCCGCTCGACGAGGATCAATCGGTGCGAGAGGTGCAGGTGATGACGGCCGGCACCTACCGATTCGGGCTGACCGTGGTGGACGACTCCGGATTTCAGTCCTGTCAGGAGGCGGTCGTCGAGATCGTGGTCATCCCCGATCAGAATATCCATATCGAATTGACCTGGACCAATCCCGCCGATCCCGATGAGACGGACAGCCAGGGAAGCGACTTGGACCTCCATCTTGTGAAGATGGGCCCCGGCCAGTGGTTCGAGTCTCCCTATTCCATCTTCTACCTCCACCCCAATACGACGGGAGACCCGATCTGGAATCCCGAGGACCCGAGTCTGGATATCGATGTCCAGGATGGAATGGGGCCCGAGAATATTACGATGAGCAATCCCGACCACTGCCAGTGGTACGCCGTGGGCGTGCATTATTTTGCCGAGATGTGGGGGACGGCCTACGCCACGGTGCGCATCTATATCAACGGCAGTATGCGCTACGAGCGGCCCCACTTCCCCCTGAATCACTCCGGTCATTTCTGGGATGTGGCTCGCATCCACTGGGATAGTGACGCTTCGGATGCCACGGTTGTCAATGTGGACGGATTTTATCCCATGGCACCACAGGGAGAGGAGCCGGCGGTGACGTCGGATATGATCAATACCGGAAAATGTAGCGCCGAAGGTCTGTATTGAAACCCGGTGTCGAACCACAGTCATAACGCAAGAGAATCGAATGAGGCCGGCTTCCGGAAGGGGAAGCCGGTTTTTTTTCGATGTGTGGCGGGGATTTGGCGTTGGTCCTTGCTCCGACGGGGCAGACTGTGGCAGGCTTCCAGCCTGAAGGAACAAGGGTCTAATATCGAGTCTTCGTCGTGCCCAGAATGGACCGCCATTTCGAGCAAGCGGGGATTCGATAAGTAGCCGTTGCCGACAACAAATGAGTGTGCTTGGCTCGCCGGGTAATTCGAGGAGCGAGGCATCAGCGCAATGCGGAGCAGGTTTGAACGTCGAAGAAAAACAGTCTCGCCACTGGAGTCAAGTGGGAACCGTCGTCGAATGCGAGGTGGAAGCGAAGGCGTTTGATATCGAAGGTGTCGAGCGGTTGAACTTGCGTCTCGAGGTCCGGGATGTGCTGGAGAAATTCGAGGCGCGCAGGGTTCTGGTAGCATCGGCGACCGATGTCGACGGTGCAGAAGTAGAGTTGGACGAGGACACGCGTCAAGCCGTGCTCCATCCGACCTATCTCATTGAGGAGTCGAGGCGTCGTGGCGACGACGAACGCAAGTGGTCCCAGGATGTGGAGGAGTTGGTTCGCTCTCCCCTGTCGGTGACGGTGGACCAGGATCTGAGGCGCGCGATATTCGTCGATAATGTGGGCGTATCGGTGGGGGATCTCGTTGACCTTGTGCGTGGTCAATTAGATGTCAGGCAGATCGAGCGAGTGTTCGCGGCGGTGGGAAAGTTATTCGTGAGACTTCACGAGCGGGAGTGGGTCCACCTGGGATTGACTCCATGGAACGTACGAGTCTTCGACGAGGAAAGTGAAGACGGCTTTCCACGGGCCATGCTGGCTGCTTCTCTTGGCGGCGCAGAAAAGTCGGCGTCGGCGATGCGAGAAGACGATGAGGCGAAGCAAGAGCAGATTGCCGACGAGGGGCAAGGGTTTTTGGGCAACGACCGTACGGTGGTGGAGCTCGAGCCGCTGGGAGTGACCGGGGAAGTAGAGCGAGAGGACGGCGAAGAGGAAGATGGGGTGGGGGAGTTGGACGAGCATTCGGAGTTTTCCTGGCTGGAACTCGGTGGCGACACTTCGGCGCTGGAGGAAATCGAAGAGCTCTCGGCGATCTTCGACGGCATCGACCGCCTGTATCGGATGGACGAGATCAACGACGAGGTCGCCGTCACCCCCGGATTTTCGGCGCCGGAACTTTTGAGCGGGCTGGGAACGGAGGACGGAGAGTCGGCGGACGTATTCTCGTTGGGGATGCTACTGTATTTTTTGGTGGCCGGCGTGGTTCCACCGGCGTCGGTATATACCCGATATGCGCCGGCGATTCCGGCCCGCAATTTTCGGCCCGGATTTCCGCCCGGGCTTCAGGCAGTGATCGCTCGCGCGACACGGCCTCGTCCCGAGGATCGCTTTGCCAGCGTTCGCGCAATGCTCGATGCCTTCGAAGAGGCCTGTTCGGTGATGCGCCATCGCAGCGAAATGAGCGCTGCGATTCCACCGTCGATGAGGTTGGCCAGCGACACCCACATCGGGATCGCGAAGCGAAAGCGAAATCCCGTCAATCAAGACAACGTCTTTTCGGCGACCGCTGAGGACCGACGATGCGCCCTGGTGGTGGTAGCCGACGGGGTGTCCACGGCAAGCTACGGATCGGGCGACCTGGCGAGTGCTGCGTTGATCGAAGAGGCCCGCCAGGTGTGGGATGAGACGCTTCCGACGTATCTGATGGACGAGGAATTGGATGAGGTGCAGGTCATTCAGACCATCCTGAACCGGGCCAATCGCCGCATCGTAGAATACGTCAACGAGCACCACACGCCTTTTCGGGGTAGCCCCCACGAGGTGATGGGTTCGACGGCCCTGGTAGCCATGATCGTCGATGGATTGGTGACCTTGGGGTCATTGGGTGACAGCCGGGTGTACCTGCAGCGCGGTGCCGAGATCGAGCAGATCACCATCGACCACAACCTGTGGACACTGTCGATCCTGGAGGGAGTGGAGGCCGACAGCGCCCTGGCCATGCCCCACGGCGACGCGCTGGCGCGCTGTCTGGGCACCTTCATCATCGAAAACGGACACCTTCAAGAGGTGGATCCGCAACCGGACCTCTTTCAATTCCAGGTGATGGAGAAGGATAGTCTGTTGTTGACCACCGACGGGCTCGTCGACTTTGCGGGCCCCAATCTATTGACCTCCGAGGACAATATCCTCTCCATCCTGCTCGCCGAGCCCAATCCCGACCTGGCCTGCCTGGAGCTCATCTTGCTCGCCAACCGCGGGGGCGGGGGCGACAATATCGGGCTTTCGGTGATCCGGTTTGAGTGATTGAAAGTTGGGGGATGGCTGGCGGTTGGATCGAAGAGACGCGAGCTTGTGGAATCTGAGTGCCGGGCAACTGCGCAAAAAGCAAAATTAATTCTCGCGCAGCTTCTCGAGCGTGCTTCGGGCAAATCCAGAGACTGCATTTTCTTCGTCGTCAGTCAGCTTCTCCAGGACGTCCGGTGGAGTTGAGCTATGATTGGCGACTGCGACGCGAACGCCCATGAACTCGTCGTCGGCAAGCGCTTTGAGCACATGGGGAGGGGTCGCCTCGTTGAGGGCCACCTCATAACGCACGCCGACGTCTTCGTCGTCGGCGAGCAGTTCTAGAAATTCCGCCGAAGCATAGAGGTTTCGAGCAAGCATTTTTCGAACCTCCGGCTCATCGTCGTCGAGGAGCTTTCGGAGTCCCGGCTCGGGGGTGGCGCCGTTGATGGCCACAGCGCCCCGAATCTCCGGGTCTGACGCTACGATGAATTCCTCGAGCATGTCGACCGGGGTATGGCGGCTCATGGCGACCTGAACGGCGTGTCCATTTTCGACGAGGACCTGTCGTACCCGCCGGGGAGTCGAAGGATTTCGGGCGACGTTGTGGCAGGTGATATCGTCTTCGTCTGCGGCGAGTTTTAGGAGCGCGTCTTCAGGCGTATTCTCGTGACGGGCGATGTCACGACGGATCTTCGGGTCGTCGTGCTCGGCGATCTTTGCCAGGACCTCCGGCGGCATGGAGGGGTTGCGAAGGGCTGCGGAGCGTACATGGACGCTCCGATCACTGGCGAGCACTTCCAGAGCGTCCGGTGGAAGATCGGGGCGGTCGGCGATATTGAGGCGGACCTCATATCTCGATGAGCCGGCCCGACTTCGCAAAATGGCGTCGCGCAGGTGTTTTGGGATGTCGTCGGTGAGCCGAAATTTGAGCTTGTCGTCTTCGGCGAGTTGCAAGACGAGCTCCTCCGGTGCGGAGGGGTTGAAGGCCAGGGCACGACGGACCTTGTCGTCGTTATCATCGGCCAACTCGCGCAATAGATCGTTGGGCGCCTGCTCGTTGAGCGCAACCGCTGCCCGCACCTTCTCGGCCTTATCGCTGGCGAGATTGCGCAGAATATCTTGTGGCAAGGCGGGATTGCCGGCGGCGCCGGCTCGCACGGCGATGGCCTGGCCGGCCAGGCTTTTGATCACATCGACGGGGGTGTTGGGGTTGGCGGCTACAGCGGCACGAATCTTGGCGTCGACGCTCCTCTTGGCTCCCAGTTGTTGGAGCAACTGCGGCCGGGCTTTATCGCTTGCGGCCATCGCCAGCCGGGCTGCGGCGGGCAAGCTGTCGAGAAAAGCCGGATCCTCGAGCATCAGCAGTTCCAGAGCCGGGTTCTCCACCGCTTCGTCGGGGTAGTCGGCGGCGAGCCTGGCGAAAAGCTGCGGTGCTATATTGGGGTTTTTGGCGACGGCGCGACGTACTTCAGGATCGTCTCCCCGAGCAAGCTCGCCAAGCAACTCGGGGTCCGTCGACGGGTCGCTGGCGATTTCTATGGCATTGGTGGTCATATTCTGAGTCATGATTTGTATTCGTTTCAGTCCTACGGCTTGAGCACTCCTTGGCGGTGCGTCTGCGCCGTCGCCAAGAAATACCCACCAGCGTTCACCGGCACAAGGCAGGGCGCAGCTACCATGGATTTTGCGGACGGGAACGAGCTATGAAGCGGCAAAAACAAGCCCTTTTGTGTTGAATTATGCAAATTGCCACTGGAGGCGTGGTTTCGTAATAAGGTGGGGCTCTGATGACGGGTGAAGGGATAGGAAACGACGCCGATGATGGTGACCGTAAGAAGCTGGCAAAGAAGTCGTGACCGAGCAGCGGCGAGAAGATTTTGCCCCAGTTTTCGATCGAAAAACGAAGGCCCAGCAGCGCTACGTCAAGGCTTTTCGACGTAAACTGGGGTGAAATCGGCCGTCATCTGCGACCGAATCTACTTTTTTGACAGCTTCTTACACCCCAAGGGTACTCGTCGGTCGTTTCACGCCCAGCGCGTGCGCTGAAAAGCGCGCCCTAGTAGTTGAAAACTACGAGCTCGTGTAGTTCAACGAGCGCAACTACAAGCTCGTGTAGTTCAACGAGCGCAACTAACAGCGAGGCGTCAGCCGAGCGGAACCACAAGCGGCACGAAAGCAACAGAGGTACGAGCCGAGCAGTTGAGCGCGCGCTATGAATCAAAAATC
>SLPW01000425.1 GCA_007131755.1 Myxococcales bacterium
GCAACGACTCCTGGGGCTCTCAGGGCCGCTCCAATATCGCCCTCGGCGATGTCACCGGTGACGGCGTCATGGACATCATCTACGCCACCCGGCAGGTCGATGGAAACCGCAGCTATATCGCTGCTATCAATGGCGATGGCGATCTGATCTGGCTGGCTCATGATCAAAACGGCGATCCCGTCGCCGTCACCGTCCAGAACGGCGCCGTCACGGTGGCCAATTTCGACGGCGACCCCAGTCGGGCCGAAATCGTCGTCGGCGCCATGCTCATCGACAGCGACGGTCTCGTCGTCTGGAACGAGGGCGGAAACGGCCCCACCATTGGCACTAACTCCGGCTATACCGGAGGCGTTGCCAACATCGCTGACCTCACGGGCGACGGAAACCACGAGATCATCACCGGCCGTCAGGCCTGGACCGTCGATTGGCAGCCCGCTGCCGATCCCGGCGACCCACCTCAGGTGACGGTGGAACAGATGTGGGCTCACGACGGACCTGACGGCTATCCCGGCGTGGCCGACATCAATGGCAACGGACTGCCCGAGGTCGTCCTCGTCGCCTCCTCCACCGTGCGGGTCCTCGATGGGCTCACGGGCGAACTCTTCTGCGGCGTCGACCCCACCGGTGATGCCTGCGACACCGACGACAGCCTTCGCACTCAGCCCATAAATCTGCCCGGCCCCAGCTCTCAAAACCGCGGCGGACCGCCGACGGTGGCCGACTTCGACGGCGACGGACGCCCGGAGATCGGCGTCGCCGGCGGCCACTACTATACGGTCTTCGATATCTACCGCCCCAGCTTCGGCGACGATTCTGATCCCGAGGACATCGACCACGAACTACTCGACCAATTCGGCCAGCCGGAGCCGCAACCAGGTGAGATCTTCGTGCGCTGGGCCCACGAAATCCAGGATCTGTCCTCAAACGCCACGGGGTCGTCGGTCTTCGACTTCCAGGGCGACGGATCGGCCTCCGTCATCTACGCCGACGAATGCTTTATGCGCGTATACTCCGGCGCCGATGGCGAGGTGGAACTGGAGATCATGAACTCCACGGGCACCATCCTCGAATATCCCCTGGTGGTCGACGTCGACCAGAACGGACGCTCCGAAATCCTGGTGGTGGCAAACGACATCGACCATTGCTCCGGAATCTTCGATGACTACGAGACCCGACAAGGCCTCTTCGTCTACGAAGATCCCCACGAGCGCTGGGTCCATACCCGCTCCATCTGGAACCAGCATGCCTACTCCATCGACAATATTCACGACGATGGTTCCCTCCCCGGCCTCACCAACAACTGGTGGGAATCACACAACACCTTTCGGGCCAATCGTCAGGGCGAAGTTCCCCTGAACGCCGCCGACGTGGCCATTCGCTCCGTACAGGTCAACGCCCTGATCTGTCCCCCGGACATCGAATTTTTGATCTCTATCGAAAACGAGGGTGTCGCCGCCATCCCCGAAGGCCTTCCCGTCACCATTTACGACGTCGACACCGACGAGGCGGTGGTCACCGTCCTCGTCGATCAGGCCATCTCTCCCGGCGGCATCGTCACCGTCGAGGCCAGCTACACCGTTCCCAGCAACCAATTCAACTCGGAGCTCAACTTCATGGTCGTCGCCAACGACGACGGGGAGGGTTCTTCTCCCATCTACGACTGCAACCCCGACAAGGCCTCGGCCATCGTCGACCCCGTACAGTGTACGATTCAGCTCTAACCACGAGGGTTCCCATGTGTCGACTCTATGGCATGATCGCCAGCCATCCCACCAAGGTCCAATGCGAACTCCTCCATGTGCAGAACTCGCTGATCCGACAGGCTGGAGAGGACGAGCAGGGCTTCTCCAATCCCCACGGCTGGGGATTATGCCTGGTCAACGACGGATCTGTGCGCTGCAAGCGTCAGGCCGATCCGGCCCACGAAAGTGCGAAATACCGCCGCGCCTCGCTTCGAGCCTACGCCCTCGGCGTGCTCGCCCACCTTCGCCGCGCCACCGTCGGTGAACCCCGCATCGAGAACACCCACCCCTTTCGTTGGAATCAGTCCGTACTGGCCCACAACGGCCACGTCGACCACTTCGAAATCGTTAAAGACTGGCTGCTCGACGATCTACCCGACGAGCGCCGCCAGGCCATTCGAGGCTCCACGGACTCCGAGCACTTCTTCCAATTGGTGCTCACCGAATACCTCGACCGCGGCGCTCCCACCATGCACGATGCCCTGCAACGGGCCGCCCTTCGCCTTCGGAAATGGGTCCGCGACGCCGCCGGCGATCGCGAGGGAGGCCTGGGCCTCAATATCCTCTGGATCTACGAGGGAAGACTGGCCGGATCTCGCCTGGACCGAACCCTCTGGTATCGACGACGCGATTGCACCTTTCGCTGCGACACCTGCGGCGAAGCCCACGCCGACCCGGGCCGTGAAAAATACCGCTCCGTAGAATTCGCCTCCGAGCGCCTCACCGCCGAAGGCTGGGAGCGCGTCCCCGAAGAGAGCGTCTTCTGGGTCGACGAAGACTTTCAGGTCCACTTCGAGCCCATGGAAAGACCTGTATAGCATTTGCGCCCCCCTGCCGCGGTGCTATCTTGAAAGATGTCTCCTCCCCTCCCACGGAGCGCACCATGGCCACCTCGCCAGAACTCGAAAACGAAAAGTACACCGTCGACGACTACAGAAACCTCGACGACGACCGCCGCTACGAACTCATCGAGGGAGAACTACTCTTGACTCCGGCACCGGCATCGATTCACCAGCACTTCATCACCCTCTTCGGCGCCGAGATCGCCCTTCACGTTCATCGAAACGATCTCGGACGCACCTACGACACCCCCTTCGACGTCGTCCTCGCCAATGACACGGTGGTCCAGCCCGATCTGACCTTCGTATCCGCCGAGCGCGTCGACGAGGTCATCGACGCCCGGGGCGCCACTGGCGCCCCCGACCTGGTCGTCGAAGTCCTCTCTCCCTCCACGGAGCGCCGCGACCGCCTCCAAAAGCGCCAGATCTACGCCGAAAAAGGCGTCCAATGGCTCCTCTTCGCCGACCCCCGCCCCCGCATCATCGAGGTCCTGCGCCTCCAACCAGACACCAGCAAATATCTCATCGAAGACACCTTCGGCCCCGACGACACCTTCCACATCGCGCTCTTCGAAGACCTCCAAATCAAACTCGCCGACTGCTGGCCCCCCGAAGAAGACGCCTGAGTCCCCCCGACAAACCTCGGTCCCTCAGCGAAGGTCGCCGTTGCGCGTGCTTGCCTGTTTACGCGCCGCGCCGCGCTTTTTGCGGCGCCTGTGGTCACCCCATCTGAAGATGCGTTGTTTGCATCGAGGGTGGGGCTCGAACTCACTACAACTCTAAACTTCTCAACGTCCCTCACCCCGGCCCTCCCTGCGGTCTGACCGGGTCACCACAGGCCTCGGCATACTTCGCCTCGGCGTACTGCCGATAGCGCGGACGCTATCGTCTCCGAATCCTCAA
>SLPW01000604.1 GCA_007131755.1 Myxococcales bacterium
CCAGCGCGACGATCTCGGCGTCGAAGACTCTTGGAAGTGTGAACTGCCTGCGAGCCTTCTCCTTGACCTCGTCGCGCTGGATTGACTCAGGTATCCTCGGCGAGCGCAATTTGTCGAGACCGAGGAGAGACGACGAGATAGGGTCAACCCTTCGAGGAGTCTCGACGATGGGATCGGCAAATTGAGCCGCCGAGGTGCTCACGTATTTCCGGGGGCCAGCACTAGCTGCGTTGAGCCCCCTTCGTAGCCATATCAATTGTGGAGCAGTGGTCGAACGGGCAGTATCAGTACAAACGAAAGGCCCAAGAAAGTTACCGTCGGCCCCGTTGACGTCCGGCACCGAATGCTAAGTGACGTTGTACTATTAAAGAAATCAGTTGCCAAAAGTGGGAGGTCGGCCGTCGGGCCCTCGTCACCGCGCATATTTGAATCGTGGCCGGTGCGCCTGAGATTTCGCCCCTTCTTTTGATTGCTGCGGTGGTTATTACGCCTTGAGCCGAAGTTGACGGTAGTGGCTGCAATGGCGAGGGCGGACTGAGCAAGGCGCAAAGCGCAGGCGATACCTAAGCGAAAGCGGTATCGTCGAGTATTTGCAACGCCGCATCAGGTCGTTCTCGACGCGCAGACGCACCGTCAACGAGTGCTCAGGGCGTAGTAATGCTGGACACGAGCAAGCGTCATTGTCACGTCCCATAACGGGCCGCAAACGAAAGACATGAGGATGGACATTATGGGTAAGACCCGTTGGATAGCTCTTCTGATCGTCGCTGGACTCGTTGGCTGGAGTGGTTGCAGCACCACCCCGGAGCCCACTGCGGAGGAGGTGAACGAGCAGCCAGAAACCGAAGAAGACGTCGACGATCCGATCGAGCAGGAGTTGGCCCTGGGATCTGAAGGCCCTGCAGGGGGGCTGATCTTTTATGTAGACCGAGACGACGAATTCGATTGGTCTTATCTGGAAGCCGCGCCTGAGGGATGGTTTGGCGAAGACGAAGACCCGGCAACGGTCTGGGGAGAAGTGGGAGTAGAGACCGGAGGCGCTGGCGTCGAGATCGGAACCGGAATGGCCAATACCCAGGCAATCGTGGGACAACTCGATGAATCAGCGGCAGCGTTGGCCGCGGAGGCCCAGATCAATGGCTTTGACGACTGGTTTTTGCCCTCCGAAGCCGAAATGTACGCCCTCTACGAAAATTTGGTCCGCAATGGGATGGGAGGATTGTCGCCGGAGAGCTACTGGTCGTCTACGGAGAGGAATCCGGACCGGGCGATGGTCATCGGCATTGGAACGGGAGGAAAGATCTCCGGGATGAAGGACCAGGAATACAAGATTCGTCCGATACGGGCGTTTTAGCCCGGATTATTCATGAGCTTCGTGACGAGACGGGGTACCCGCTTGCGGGTCCGGGCCGCATGGACACTGGATGATGACGACCGACGCGATGCCGCACATCGTGGAGGGAGTGCGACCTTAGGGGAGCGGTCAGCGCCAGCCAGCCCGTTCTCAACGCAGCAGGCGCTCCATCAACTTGTGCTCATGGCGTAATAATCGACGGGATTGCAGCCGGGGCAACATCGCGTTATTACGGCGACGATGAAAGATCTAAAACAAAAAATCGAAGAAGCCACGAAGTTGCTCGAAGAGATCGTCGAGGACCGCTCGATCCTGGTGGGCCTCGACGAGGAAGAAAAGAAGCGCTTTTTGATGGCCGCCGGTCGCGTCTCCAGGCCGGGAAAACACGCACGGAAGGTCGAGACCCGAGCCCGGCAGCGCAAAGAGAAACGCGAGCGGCGCCAGCAAGATCAGCAATTATTGGACAAGACGGGGATCCGCCAGGCCCGGGAGAATCCAATCTTTCAGACCCCACGGCGTATCGAGGCCTTTTACGACGCCGACGAGGCCGAAAAGAGGCTTCGACTCGGCGCCGACCCCGACGGCGAATCCGTCGAGACCTCAACCCCCATCGGACATACTGCCGAGGAGCGCCGGTGTTATATCTGCGGCGACGGATTTCACGACGTCCATTTTTTCTACGATCAGATGTGTCTTCAATGCGGTGATTTCAATTACGCCAAACGCTTTCAGACGGCAGATCTGACGGGCCGCATCGCCCTCGTGACCGGTTCGCGCGTAAAGATTGGCTACCAGGCGGCGATCATGCTGCTCCGAGCCGGCGCGAAGGTCATCTGCACGACCCGCTTTCCCAACGACGCTGCCCGCCGATATGCAGCGGAGGACGATTTCGACGAGTGGGGCGATAGGATCGAGATCTACGGCGTCGATTTTCGCCACACGCCGAGCGTCGAGCGCTTTTGCCAAGACCTCAATATGAGCCTGCCCAGGCTCGATTTTATCATCAACAACGCCTGCCAGACCGTGCGTCGTCCCGCCGGGTTTTACGACCACTTAATGGATGGTGAACTCTCCACCGACAAGCTCAGCGACGAGGAGCGAGCCCTGCTGGGTCAGCTCGGAGCAGGCCGCGAAGATGAGACATTGCCGGCCACCCCGGAGACACCGGCGGCACTTTTGAGTCAGGTCGAGCTTTTGGCAGAGGACAAAGAGCGTGGAAATCACCTCTTTCCCAAAGGCCAACTCGACGCCGACCTCCAACAGGTCGACCTGCGAAAGGTCAATAGCTGGCGCCTGCGCACGGACGAGGTCTCGGCGATCGAGCTCCTTGAGGTCCACCTGGTCAACACGGTAGCTCCCTTTATCATCAATGCCCGCCTGAAGCCGCTGATGCTCAACGTACCCACCGCCGACAAACAGATCGTCAACGTCTCGGCGATGGAGGGACAATTTTACCGCATCTTTAAGACCGACCGTCACCCCCACACCAATATGGCCAAGGCGGCGCTCAATATGATGACCCGCACCTCGGCGATGGATTATATCGACGATGGCATCCACATGAATAGCGTCGACACCGGCTGGGTCACCGATGAAGACCCGGCTCATCACGCCGAGAAAAAGCGCGAGATTCACGACTTCCACCCACCGCTCGACATCGTCGACGGCGCCGCCCGCATCGTCGATCCCATCTTTGAGTGCATCAACACCGGCGAATTCGTCTGGGGCCAGTTCTTGAAGGATTATCAGATCACCGATTGGTGATATTCCGTCGTAGGAGCGCCGACGTCGCACACCACAACACGTCGCTCGCCATCCCCGTCACAACCCCGGACTCCCTCGCTACGCTCGGTCAGCCGGGGCTACGTCAGAAGCAATATGCGTTTGGTGGTTGATGTGGAGAGGGCGATGTCCGTTCGGGGATTGATGTGGGGAGGGCAATGTACGTTCGGAGGTTGATGTGGCCGTCGCACACCACAGAACGTCGATTTCCATCCCCGCATAACTCGACACGTCCGTCCGCTTCTTTCGTAGCCCCGGCCGACTGTTGTTCAAGCAGCCCGGGGTCACCGACGTTCGTGCTGGTCTGGACCGAGGTGGCGTGATTGGTCTCCGTCAGTGGTC
>SLPW01000540.1 GCA_007131755.1 Myxococcales bacterium
CTCTCACGTCGTACACCTTCGCCAACCGTGGCTATCACTGGACGTGTACCACACCTTCTGCCACCTACGCATTACCCCCTTAACCCCACAGATCATTCCATAGCGCTTTGCCCACTCCCGCAAGCCACACCTGCGTCAATCCAATACTTTCAGCACTGGATAGGCCGCCGGATTATCACCGTCCGTGGTGTCCACGGCGAAGTCCAGGATCACCCGTTGGTCTCCCAACTCCAGAGCGCGAACAAAGAGACCCCGTCCCACCACGCCCGCTCCTAACTCGCCGGCCAGCGACTCCAACTCCCAGTATCCGTCCGCTGTGAGTTCTCCACGCATAATCTCGTGCGTTGACGCGTCGTGAAACAAGACGTCGACGGCCTCATCTCTCAAGTACAACGTCACGTCGTGGCCCACGGAGGTCTCACTCCAGCCGGCCTCGCGATCGCGAATCCCGCCGCTGATCAATTGTCGTTCTCCCTCCGCACCGGCCACATACCCAAGCGCCGGTATCGTCCTGTCCATAAACGCCACGTGGACCTCCCCGTCGGCATCGGGCCTTGCGCTTGTATAGGGACCGGTGTTCAGCTCATCGAGAAGCTCCGGCTCATCCCATCCCTCCTCTCCTTCGCGCACCCAACCCGCCCTTTTAGAGGTATTGTCGAAGAAAGAGAGAAACCACTCTCCGTCGTCGGTCTGCGACAACTGAAGGAAGAGGCCCACCATGCGGGGATAGTCCACGAATTCGTCTTCCGCCTCCCCGTCTTCCTCGCCATTGCCACTTTCCTCTTCTTCTCCGCCGGCAACCTGGGGATGCAGAACCTCCACGGCCGTATCCGCCACCTCGCCCATCGCCAGATCGACGTCGATGGCTCGATGACGGATCTGGGAGTCCCCATCTTCGGTGACCGCCGTATAGAAGAGATATAGTCTGTCACCGCGAAGCCCTACCTCCGAATAATAGCCGCTGTCGGCGTCGTCCTCCACAACGGTGGTCTCGAACTCCCAGTCGCCGCCGTCGCGTTCCCCGCGCGCATATTTCAGCGATTCGTCGTCCACGCTTCGGTAGAACACATGGACCGTCCCCGCCTCGTCGACGGCCGTCGCCGTATGGGTGCCCACTTCCGGTCCGGAGCGAACGATGCCACCTCGGGGTCCGTAGGGGCTTCCCGCCACGGCGGCGTCCTCGGGCACGCCGTCGACGAAATACCACTCATCGATATCGAGGACGCCCTCGGCGTCGGCCTCGTCGATGACGGCAACCATCAGGTCGCCGTACCTCAAATTGTGCACCGACAGCGCCACCACGCCGTCACCGGCTGCAATGGAGGGATAGCTTCCGTAATAGCCCACCTCGATGGGATCACGTACCTGACAGCTACACTCGGTGTCGATGAGCATACAGCTCACCTCGTCGTATTCTCCGTCGGCGTCGACGACCACGTCATACCCCGGATCACATTCATACTCGTCACAGGGCTCCGGGGGCTCCACACAACTATCGGACTCGTGACAGCAGACCATGCTTCCACAATCGCCGCCACATGGCGGGTCGTCCCCTCCCTCGCCGGAGGTCTCACTGCTGCAGCCCATCGTCAGCGCGACAAGAGCCGTCGCCGCAAGGGCGCCGGCCAGGCGCCGTCGACGAAGAAAGGCAAGCCCCAACAGCACCATCACGGCGATGAGCGCCGCCGAGGGCGCGCTCGTTGTCGCCTGACAGCCCCCGGAGCGCGGCTCCCCATCGCGATTCGACGCCGACTCTGCCGACACCGTCGCCGGCCGCTGCGTCGTATCCACATCAAGGGTCGCCGTCGACTGATGTCCGGCCCGGTCTCGCACGCGCACCTCCACAGCCTCCAACCCCTGCGGCATATTCGCCAGCGAGATCTCCTCCACAGCACCCCAATTCGACCAGGCACCACGGTTTCCGGCGACCACATACCGATGGCTCATCTGCATCTGCTCCCGGGAGTCCACACTATCCTCGGCGCGCACTTCGATGGAGTCACCCTCACGCCAGATCTCGAGCTCCGGCGCCTCGTAATCCACCAGGACCTCTACCTGCGTCGCAAGCTTCTGGAAGCGTCCATTTCGATCGTCGGCCCTTCGCGCTCGAAGCTCCACCGTATGCTCTCCCTGCATTCGCAGCACCGGGCTTTCGATGACCAATTCGGGGCCGGCTCCGGCCACTCTCCAGGGGCCTGCTCCCAGTCGGTACAGATATTCCACCTCGTCGCCGGCCACCATGCTGCCCCCCTCTTCGGCGCCCACGTCAAGCCGCAGCTTCACCCTCGGCACCCTCCCTTCTCCTTCGAATACCAATTCCTTGTCCGATACCAGTGCGCGCGTAGAGGCAGCTCGCAGCTCCTGACCATCGTCATCGGTACCCACGAACTCCAGATTGGCGAAAAGCCCGATATACTCGTTGTTATCGATCGCCGTGATGCCTCCTTCTTCGATGACGGGCTGAAAGCCCTCGATATCGGGCAACTCGATGGGATCGTTGAGGGCGTCCATCAACTCCGGAAGCGCAAGATCCATAATCGTCGGAATCAAGTCCTCAAAGGCGGCCTGCCCCTCGGTGATGAGATCGTCGTTGAGCAATCGAAGGTTCTGAATCGCCCCTTCCACATCTCCCAATACGGGGAGCACCCCGCCGTCTTCTACGACCAGCGCCAGGGGCAACTCCAGATCGACGCGAAGGGTAAAGAGCCTCGCATAGCGCTCCTGGACATAGCCATACATATGGATGTCCAGATCATCCCACATCAGATCGATGAGTCCCTCCACCACCTGGTTGCCGTCGACCTCGTTTGCCCCAAGCGCCACCTTCGGCGGTGTCTGTGGCGACAAGACGATCTTCATCGGCCCATCCTCGGTGGCGATATCGCCCAGCGAACTCAAAAAGACCTGGAAGGTATTCGTCCTCAGCATATCCACCTCGTCGCCCCCCACCTGCAGACACAACCCGCCACCGGCCCACAGCGACCACAAAAGATGCTCGATGGTACGCTCGTGAATGGCGAGGCCGAACATATAGGGATTGCCATCGGGATCGACATCTCCCTGAAGTGAAGGGGCCGGCGCGATGGGATCGAAAGAGGGCCGCTCCACGGCGTGAACGGGCGCACAGGTCGTCTCGTTCTCCGGCTCCGTGCCCATCTTCAGCCCCAGGGATATCCCCGTATTGGCCTCCGCCCGGTCGGCGAGCCGCGCCGTCAGGTGCACACCTTCGGCGCCATGGGGGAGGTATTCGTCGATGAAATCGTCGATCTCCAACAGCCCCTCAATTCCCAGAAGCATCTGCACGCATTGGTCGACTTCGTCGTAGACACAGATCGGATTGTCTTCGTCGTCGTTGCACTGGGAGTTGGGAGGACAGGGAAGATCTCCGTCGCCGCAGGTGCGGCACAATTCATCCGTCAGATCCCCTACCTCGTCGTCCACCATATCCACGATCATATCTCGCAGGGTGCCGTCCAA
>SLPW01000591.1 GCA_007131755.1 Myxococcales bacterium
AACATCTCCACAAAGTCCGAACCGCTGAGGTTGAAGAAGGGAACCTCTGCCTCTCCGGCCACGGCCTTTCCCAACAGCGTCTTGCCCGTACCCGGCGGGCCCACCAACAACACTCCCTTGGGCACCTTCCCGCCCAGGCGAGTAAAGCGCGAGGGCTCGCGCAAAAACGAGATGATCTCGCGTAGCTCCTCTTTGGCCTCATCTACCCCCGCCACGTCCTCAAAGGTCACCCCCGTTCCCTCTTCGGCGTAGACCTTCGCCCTGCTCTTGCCGAAGCTCATCACCTGCGAATTCGATCCCGGCCCTCCGCCGGGGGCCTGCATGGAGTTCATGCGTCGAATCAAAAAGCTCCAGAACAATAACAAGATCAACAGCGGCAATAGCCACAACCACAACATCCCCCCTTCACCACAGCCCTGTTCCTCCCGTGCCGTGACCACCACCCCCGAATCGTGGAGCAGGTCCAAGAAGGCTTCGTCGTCTCGCAGCCTCGTCGTCGACCATTTGTCGAAGGACTCCGTGATCTCTTCTCGGTACGCATCGCGTGCCTCTTCGGTGGGCGTGGCCATCACTTCCCACTTGCCCACCTCTACCTTTTCGACCTCCCCCTTGGCGATGCGCTCCTTCATCTCGCTATAGGGGATCTCCTCGACGTCCCCCGGGCTCTGGACATGATGCACCACCAGAAGAGTGCCCAGACCGATGAGCAATACGATCCAGATCATCCGGGAACCGAAGGCGCCGCCCAGAGGCTCCGGCGACTCTTCCCCTTCTTTGGGCGGACTGTGCTTATTCGGATCTTCCATCGATTACTCCATCCAGCCTCGGAGGCTTGCACCTTGACGGCGGCGCAGCGGCCATCCAATCTAAACCTCTCGACAGGGTGGTCAACCGCATCACCCGGTGGCAATCCCCAAAAGGAGATCCCAAGCTCATGGCCCCGTCGGCACTTCGGCTTTTCGCCATCATCGGCTGCGCATTCGCCATGGCCTGTGCCGACTCCGCCGAGTATGCCCGACTGAGCGTCGACGGCAACGCCCTGGTCCCCGATTGCGCCGCCGATGCCTTTCCCTTCGAGCCCACCTTCTTATCGGCCAAGACCCATCAGGGGCGTACGGGCATCTTCCTGCAATCTCCGCGTGACGTCTATCACCGAACCGACGTGGCGTTGATCCAATTTTACGATGACGCCATCTCCGACGGGACGAGCGTCGAATTGGCCGCCGGCACCGATCCCGGGGCCACAGCCCGCGCAAAATTGGCCTTCTTCTCGAGCTGTCCCGACGAATTGGAGACCCTGGAACTTCGCGGCACCATCGAGATCGACCAGTTCGACCCCGGCGATGGCTATATTACGGGACGCCTCCTCGACGGATACGCCGTCGACGCCCGCACGGCGCAGACGGTGATCGACTCCATCTCCGGCTCCTGGCATCTGCGGGTTCGACGCGGCGTCCCTCATCAGGACTTCTTCGCCCTTCCCGAGGCCGACTCGAATTGAGCGCTCTCTTCGACAACAAAAAAAGGTCCGGCGGCCGAAACCATCGGACCTTCTTCGATTCCGGATCGAGCCCATCCGCAGCTTCGATCCTGGAGGCATCCTGAGTAGATCAGCCCCGCAATTCATTGAGGCGCTTGGCCAGGCGGCCCGTCTTTCGCGAAGCGCGGTTTCTGGGCCACACGCCCTTATTCACCGCCCTGTCGAGCTGTGCCTCCACGGCGCGAAACTGCTCCTCCGCCTCTTCCACGTCCCCCGCGTCCAGGGCGTCCAAAAATTTGTTGATCTGTGTGCGTACCCGCGTTCGCACGACCTTATTGAGCTGTCGACGCTTTTCGTTTTGACGAATTCTCTTCTTTGCAGATGCCGAGTTGGCCACGGTGTTACTCCTTGTGTAATAAACAGGTCTGTCAGTGCTACGGAACCCTGCACGAGTGGTCTATTCTTCATTGCACGTCTGCAGGGCATAAAGGCCCGGTCACGAACCCGAATGGACTAGTGGAGTCCCCCTTTGCTGTCAAGTCTCGCCAATTTTCGGCGTCCCGTCGCGCCGCATCGAATGTCGGCCCTTCTCGCCTGCGGCGCCGTGGCGGCCCTGTGCGCCTGTTCCACCTACGGCTGGTCCAACTCCGACACCACCGACTCTACGCCGCTCTACGTCGAACCCCTTTCGGCCCCAGCCCATCTTGGCCTCGACATCCCCTCTCTGCGCTCACAACTGGTCGATCAACTCGAGCGTCAAGGCGTGACCGTCGAAGCCTCCCGTGGGCGTTTTTCCCTTCAATGTATGCTCCAGGACGAACAGACCAGCCACCTCACGGCATATGCGGTTGCCCCTGTGGCTCTCAGTTGCGATATTCTGGACCGCGAAGCCGATCGACCGGTCTCCCAACTCCGGATCACCGGTCTCAGCGCCGACGCTTTATCTGCGGGCGACGACGATCTCTCCCAGGACGCTCTGGCGGGGAGCCGACGAGCCCCGACACGTGCCGCCGCCGACGCCATCGACCGCATGGCTCCACGCATCGCCGACGATCTCCGCCGTACAGACGAACCTTCTTCCAGTGAATGAACGAGACTTTCCATGAGCAAACAGGCCAAGAGGGCGCGAAAATTCTTTCGCCAGATCAAATCCGGCGATCCCGCCCCCATATACTTCATCTACGGCGAAGAGACCTACCTCCTCGACAAGGCACTGGACGCCATCACCAAGGCCGCCTGCCCGGAGGGCACCAACGATTTTAACTACGACGCATTCCAGGGCCGCGATATCGACGGGGGGGCCATCTTGAACGCCGCTCAGATGCTCCCCATGATGGCCTCGCGCCGCCTCGTCGTCGTCCGTGACCTACAGGAGGTCAAACCCAACGTCCTGGAACCGCTGACCGACTATTTCAAAGACCCCTCGCCGACGACCTGCCTCGTCTTTCACGCTCGCACCATCAACAAATCCATCGACGGTCGCCTCTCCATGATTCGAAAGCTCAGAGCGGCTGCCGAGGTCTGCGAATTCAACACCCTCTACGAAAACGAACTCGGTCCCTTCCTCAGCCGCCAGGCCAATGAGCGCGGCCTTCGCCTTCGCCGCGACGCCTCGGCCTACATCGTCGACGCCGTGGGCACCGAGATGGCCGCCCTCGATCAAGCCCTGACAAAGATCGATCTCTATCTCGGCCCCGGCGACGACGACGGCCCGCGGGAGGTCACCGTCGACGACGCTCAGGCCGTGGTGGCCCGCACGCGAAACCGATCCGTCTTCGACCTCACCGACGCCCTGGGAGATCGGGACTATCAAACCGCTCACGAAGTCCTGGAGCGAATGCTCCTCGACGGAGAGAGTCCCCTCGTAATCTCGGCGATGATCTCGCGCCACTTTCGAATCGTCGCTCGGCTTCAAGACCCGGAGCTGCGACGGGCATCACGCTCGCAGGCCGCAAAGGCGGTCCGCGTCAGTCCCTATTTCGTCGGAGACTACCAGCGCCATGCTCGGACCTTTCCTCCCGCGGAAGTGCGCGCCATCCTCCACCGAATGCTCAGCGTCGACATCGCCCTTAAGTCCAGCTCGCTCTCCGACCGCGTAATCATGGAGAAACTCCTGACGGATATCTGCTTTCGCACCGTCGTCGCCTCTACTGCCTGAATTCGACCCCCGACATCGACCACTATGCTTCCGTCGCCAACAGACCTACGTAAAACCAGGATGCGCCGCGTGCGCGCCCTTCTGGACGCACAACTCTATCTTCCCTCACTGGTAGACCGACTCTCCGGCGGATACCTGACCATCGACGAGGCTACCGCCTGCCGGTGGGCGGGATGGATCGACTCCCTTCGCCGCGATCCGGCGTGGAAGATCATCGAACCGGCCCTGGAAATGCGCGAGGCCTGGCCCGCTGTCTGGCAGGACGCTCGCCAGGCCGGATTCTCCCCTGCTACCCAACACCACCAGGCGATCTTCTTTACCCGACTCTTCGAGCGCACTGCTGCGGACTCGCGCTTCGAGCTGGCGCGCCTCAGCTTTGAGCGGGCATTGGATTGCTGGAAGGCCCTGGAAGACGACGACCATCTGCGCCGAGAGGTCCTGCCGACGGTGGCTTCCGACCTCCCTGAAGCCGACGCTGACGAAGTTCTGGCCAGTCTCTTCGACGGCCCTCTGCAACTGCTGGAGGAGCGCGCCCTGAAGGCACTGCGCGTCCACGACTGGACCGCCTCCCCACGCCGTCGTCCCCTGCTCTTTTGTCTCGACTTATTGGACCATGCTCGCCAGACCTTCGCAGACGGACCGGACGACGCGCTCTCGCAGGGCATCGTCGATGGCGCCCGAGAAGTCGAAATGAGGCTCCACCGCGCCGTCACCGACGAATTGGATCAGCGCCTGAAGTCACTGGACTACGCCACCGTCGAATTGGATGAACTGCTCGCCATCTTCGACGGGGCAATTCTGCGCTGCCGTCACCTGCGATTTCCTCCACCACTGGACCGCCTGCTCCTTCGAAGTGGATTGGCCGTCATCTGGGATCTGCGCGAGACCAAACGCGACGAGGAGTTGGGCATCATCGCTCCCATGGTCGAGCGTCTCGAGCCCTGCACCGACCGCCTGCGCCAGCTCGGCGGAGAGGACACCTTCGGACTGCAGGGCGCTCTGGCCGATCTCCAGGTCTTCAAAGGGGAGGATGCCCTTGCGATCGACGCTCGCCAGGAGGCCTTCGAAGAGGCCCTGCAGATCTGCCCCGGACACCGAAACGCATCGCGACTCTTGTCCTATCTTCTGCTGGAACGGGCCAATCGAGATCTCCTGAAGACCGCAGCCATTCCCGGCGCTACCAGTCGCGTCGACATCCTGCGCCGCCGCATCGAGCCCCTGCTCGACAACGCCGCCGACCACATCGAACGCGCCGAAGAACTCTACCCGGAAAACGACCTCCTCGACCGCTACCGAGACGATCTACGGGAGGAACAAAGACGCTTTCGACTCACCATGGAGGCCGACAGTGAAGATTGATGACAACCCCTTTGAGCGATGGGGCCTCGACCCCGCCGCCGATCAGCGAACGCTCACCCATAAGATGCGTCGGCGAAGCCGCGAACTCGATCCCCGGCAGCGACAACAGCTTCAGGAGGATTGGCGTTCGCTGACCTCTGACGCCGTCGCTCGCGCGCGCTGGGCCCTCCTGACCCCGCCACAGATCTGCGATGCCGACAGTCCCTGGTCAGAGGCCGAGAAGTTGACGACCTCGCAACCCGTGCCCGAGTTACCGGCCCTCGACCCCACCGTGGACGACGGGCTCGTCCTCCCCGTGATGGGTGACGAGACCGTCGACGCCGATCCTCCATTTCTCCCCCCTTACTCCACGAGCACCCGGCCCGTAGACGTCGCTCCCCAGGAGGACGAATGAAGATCGCCCCCCCATTTGGAATCGACCTCGGTACCACGCGCAGCGCCGCGGCCGTCTTTCTCCCCGGAGCTTCCGAACCCATTGTGGCCACCGGCGCCGACGACAGCCTCACCATTCCCTCCGTGTTGCGAGCCGTCGACGAGGAGCGCTGGCATGCCGGATTCGACGCACTGGAATCCTCCAACCACTCCCCTCTCGTCGCCTCCGTTAAGCGCCATATGGGGAGCTCCGAATCCGTCCGCAATACGGGAGGCCTCCTCCCCGAGGAGGCTTCGGCGATCATCCTCGCCACCATCACCGCACGCATGAAGGACCACCTGGCCCGGCTTCACCCCGACCGCGAACTGGTCGCCCGCGACGCCGTCATCACCGTCCCCGCCTACTTCGACGCCCCTCAGATCGAGGCCACCCGCCGGGCCGGTGAACTGACGGGCCTTCGGGTCCGGGGCCTCGTCCAGGAACCCACGGCCGCCGCCATCTACCACACCTGGAATCACGACCTCGGCGACGGCACCTTTCTGGTCTACGATCTCGGCGGCGGCACCTTTGACGTCTCCATCATTCGCTCTCTCTATGGGGAGTACCAGGTCCTGGCCATCGACGGCGACAATCACCTCGGCGGCGACGACTTCGACCGCCGCCTGGCGGATCTCATCCGTTCTCGTCTCATCGACGACGGCTACGATCTCTTCGAGACGGTGGACACCGAAGCCGATCGCGACGCCTTCGAAGCACTCACGACCCTTGCCCGACAGGTCAAAGAAGCGCTCAGTCAGCGACAGTCCGTCCATGTCTCCCAGGAGGGGATTTTCGACGACCGAGGGGGCCGCCCCGTCGACGTGAACCTGCGGGTGAACCGCGAGGAATTCGACGAGTCCATCACAGATCTCCTGGAAGCGACCATCCTCTCCTGCCGCCGCGCCGTGGAGAGCGCCAATGGGCGTCACGGCCTCGACCCCACCGACATCGACGGCATCTTTCTCGTCGGAGGCTCCACCCGAGTCCCCTCCGTTCAGCAACTCCTCCAGGAGACGATGGGCGCCGAGCTGGAGATCGCCGAAGAGTGCATCATCGGCGACGAACCCGAGACCAGCGTCGCCCGCGGGGCCGCCCTGCACGCTGCCGCCGTCTGTCCGCTGCGCTTTGAGACCGACCGGGTCTGCATCGCCGTCACCGACCTTCCCTCGGACAACCCGGACCGCCTGCTCATCGGTCACGTCGACACCGATCTCGACCCTGCGCCGACCCGAATCGCCTTCGGCATGGACGACGACATCGACGGCGCTCGCCAGGCATCCCTCGAACATCCGGGCGACTCCCTTCGCTTCTCCGTCGACGAATTCTACTCCGAGCACCTCGCTCCCGCAGGCACTCCCGAAGTGGCCACGGGAATGTTCAGCGGCGTACAGCTCGTCTTCGGCCCCCAGGACCTCTGGCTTCCGGATCGCCCCGAGGACACACGCCCTGCCCCCACTCTCGCTCTGACCAACCCCGCCGTCCTCGCCAAGGACATCAACGTCGAAGTCGTCGAAGACGGCCGCCCCTCGCGACATACGCTCATCGCCGCCGGCACGCATCTTCCCACGACGGCCCATCATCGGCTCGTCACAGGCGATCGCTCCGGCTCTCTTGTTCTGCGACTCTTTCAGCACCGCCTGCCCATTCACACCATGGTCCTCGCCATCCCCGAGGATACCCCGCCGGGCACACCTGTAGAGCTGAGCGTCGACGTCGATCAGGCCATGAACCTCATTGCCTCGGGCACCGTGAACGACCAGACCTTCCACGTGCGCATCGATCGCCCTTCCACGCCGCGCAGGAGGCGCTGGGAAGAGATCGAGGAGCTCATCGACCGCACTGACGACGTCGCCCGACGCCTCTGGGGCGTCGAAGCACGCCGGTTCCACGCCCGGTGCCGAAACCTCATCGCCGGTATCCGAGCCGCCAGCCGGCAAGATCCGGACCGCCTTCAGGTCCTGGCTCGACGCCTCGAGGCCCTCCTCGAAGACTACGGCCCCCGCCCCACCCGCAGCCCGGGGCGAAACCGCATCGACACCCTGCTGGACACCATCCGCCGCGTCGTCTTCACCGCCGACGACGAACGTCTCGGCCGAAGCCTCGACGAGTGGCGCCGCCACCTCGAACAGCTCAGCGCCGAAGTCGACCGCGCCTGGCGAGGTGATGACGATCGCGCCTGGCAATCCGTCGCCGACCGCGTCCAGGCCACCTACGAGAGCATCGCCCAGGACGAATACCTCTTTCGCCGCCGCGATCCCGACTCCTACGCCCGCACACTGTTTGAGACCACCCAGGGGCGCCTTCAGCAGGTGCGCCGCCAGGCCGACCAATTCCCCTACGCCGCGGACCACGATTCGCGCAAACTTCAGCGCCAGGAAGTCCAGCGCATCCTCTCCTCCATCGCTGACCTGCAGGACAAATTTCCCCGCGCTCCCGATCCGTCACACATCTCCAGACTGGAGCGCATCGCTCGCTCCGTCACCCATCTGGAGCAACGGCTCGATCGCGTCCACACCCTCGGCGTTCCCCGAAGCGGAGAGTCCCCATGAAACTCCGAGACCGGTGGCAACAGAGCCGCCTGCGCTTTTTTCGCGCCCGCATCCGTCACCTCATGGAACGCCAGCAATGGCAGCGCGCGCTGACGACGGTCATCGATTTCGCACAGTGGGCCCAGGGACAGGTCGACGACGTCCAGGTCTGGTTGGACATGACCATCGCCGCCACCCGAATCGTCGGCAACCTCGACGACCCTGCCGAATACCGCGCCTTCCTCACCCACTTCGCCGATCCTTTCCTGGGCGACCACCGACACCCTCGCCACGAATTGCTCGACGCCTTTTCTTCCATCGCCGATCACGTCGAACCGTCGGTCATGATCTCCGTTGGTCGCTGGCTCACCGACGCCAGACCGCGCTGGCCACTCGGCCCTTATCTGATCGCCCACTTTCGCGAAGTTCAGTTTCGAGGCAGTCACAATCCCGAGGCCACCCGTGAGACGACGGCCTTCTTTCGCATCGCCGCTGACCGGGCCGTTGAACTGGACCAGAAGCAATGGAGCCTGCACTGTCGCCTGCGCCAGGGCGCGCTCCTTCTGAGCTCCGGCACCGATCGCGCCCGGGGCCGCCTCATCCTGGGAGGGCTCGACTGGACCGGGCTCTGCCCCACGGAGCAGCTCTGGATGGCCGTCGCCCTTGCGAGCAGCGGTCAGTGGACGGATCGCCTGCGCGCCATGGATATCGTCCTCGACCTGCATCGGGCGACCTCCGCCGCCCGTCCCGGCACCTCCGACCTTCGCCTGCAGGACCTTCAGCGCACGGCAGCGGCCATCTTCCGGCTCGCCGGCATCCACCTTCCCGAGCCCGAAAGCCGACGACTCGAGGAGTTGACCACGACCCTTTTCCGCGGCGACGAGCGTCAGCGCTGGCTGGCCTATCTCGACGCCCGTGAAACCCTGTCTCGCATCGCCGCCCTTCCCTTCGACGACGCGGAGGCGGCCTTCGCCACCCTCGATGAGTTGTCCCGGGTCTACCCGCAGCGCTGGAACCGGGTCGCCCACAGATTTCGCATCCTCCATACCGGCTGGACCGGCGATTACGAATCCTCCTCGGGTGTCCCCTCGCCATCGCACCGCGACGCGCGCCTGCCGCTCACCGACGCCGTCGCCCGCACTCTGTCCTTTCTCCGAAATGTCGACTCCGAATCCGACGACGAGGCGCTTCGGACGCACCTCGAGCGCCTCTGTGAACTGCTTCAAGACGCGACTACCGAGGCCGACGGCGCCGCCCTGCGCCCCCTCGCCATTTTGTGGCCACGCCTCCTGAATCGCCTCGACCACTTCGATGGTGACGCGCTCCGGGATCTGTTGACCGAAATCGCCCGTCACTACGCCGCTTACGCTCCGGACCCCGGCTACGGCTGGTGGCCCCTGGCAGCCCATCTGTACCGCGCCGAACTACCGGACGCCGCCGACGTCATCGCCGAGCGCGCCCGGGGCGACGAGCGCACCTTTGACGACGACGAGACTCGCTCTTTCGTCGCCCGCACCCGCTTTCAACGTGCCCTCGACGCGACAGACCCCGTCGACGCCCGCAGATGGCTCGACGAACTCTCGTGAACCTCCGGCCCTCACTCGGAACCCGAACCCCATGAAGCACCTCAAATCCATGCTCAGGCACCGGCCGGAGAGAATCTTTCACCTGACCATTATCTTTTTGTGCCTCTCCCTCCTTTTGGTCATCGCCATCGACGTCTTCAACGTCTTCGATCTCCACACCCGTTGGACCGCCGATGGCCAGCGCTGGTACTTCTACCCCTACTGGTACGAGGTCCCCGTTGAACTCCCCACCCAGTGGCTTTGCCTGCTGATGGTGGTCCTGATCTTCTTTATGAGCGCCGGCGCTGCCTTTCAGCGCGGTAACCTCGAAGAATTCGACTTCTGCATGCTCTTCGGAGTCGGCGCCACGCTGATGCTCTTTGAGGACAGCCTCGAAGTTCGCCACCATATTCGCTTCAATCTCATCGATCAGGGCTTTGAGAATTACGGCACTGTCATCACCCTGGTGGAGCTCACCTATTTCGCCACCATCGGCGGCCTGATGGTCTTCGTCTTTCTCTACTTTCGTCACCTCTTCTGGGAGCGCGACAAGGTGCGCACCTACCTCATACGAGGCTATGTCTGTTACGCCATCGCCGTTGGATCCTCCTGGGGCGGCGCCGCCTTCAGCAACCTGAGCGACTCCTTTCCCAACCTCTACTCCTGGGCCGGCCAATTCTTCGTGCGCATTCTCTTCTTCGACGGCGGTGAACGGGAAGCCTATTTCCTCGTCGCCAACGAAGTGGTCACCGAACGAGACGGACTGCCCCTGGAATTCTGGTTCATGGACCGCGTCTGGGAGGAGTCCTGGGAGCTCCTGGGCGCCACGGCTCTCCTCGTGGCAGCTCTTGCCTTTTTCTTCGATTCCACGGCGAACCCGGAAGACGCAGATCAGGACCAGGCCGATCAAGACGACGCCGATCAATCCTGATCCCCCGGGGACTCAGCAGTCCAAAACCCTCAACAAATACCACCCCCTCTCATCCCCTCGGACCGCCTCGAATCCCACCACCTCGAAGCGGTCCATCCCGAATTCCCACATCTCCTCTTTATAAGCCGCCGACCACTCGACAATCTGCGGTGGCTCCTGCGACTTCGCCCAGGTCTCGGGGCGCCGATTCAGATATACCGTCAGCATCGGCGAGGGATGCTCACACAGATAGGGAAGGGCTGCCTGCTCGCGCATCACCTCCTGCTGAAACTCGGCGGAGGCGATCACCCCGTCGAGAGGCATCAACTCATGCTTCGTAAAATAGGCCAGCGCCCCCGGCCAATAGGCTCCAATCGTCGCTTCCTCATCGGCGCGTTCGTCCATCTGAAGCGACAGCGCCACCCGTGGCTCCCAGACAGGATTGGGAGCCACTTTGAAGGTCTCCACCGTCTGGCTCGCAATGACGATGAGCCAGAGCGCCACAGCGGCGCCCACCCCAATTGCCCAATACCTTCGCTCCTTGTTCTCCTCTCTCCCCTTCAGCCATTGCTTCACTCTCCTGGCCACCGCATAGGCGACGATCATGGCCGTCACCATCACCGTCGGCGCAAAATAATAGGCCGCAAAGGAACGCACTCCCCGGTGATAGCCGTACATCACCAATAAGTGCAGCCCTACGATGATGGCGAAGAGGCGAAATACCTGTGCCAGCGTCCCCTCACCGAGAAACCGCCGTTTTCCAAAGGCCGCATATCCCGCCCCCACGGGAACCACCATGACCGCTGCCTCCAGCAGGGGTACCACAACCCCTCCCGTGTCCTCCGAGCGAAAGGGAATGAGCTGGGCGAAGGCCACAAGAACGCCGTGCCACTGATTGGAGTTGAGATACTCCCACAGAGTTCCGTGGTACAGGGAAAGATAAAATTGTTGGGCCTGACCACTCAGGGGCACCAGCGCCCCGAACTTCACCCAATTGAAGGCCAGGTAGGGCACCACACAGGCCGCGGTCACGCCCCCGAAGATCCACACTCGCTTATCCCACCCCAGGCGCCGCAATAACCAGACTGCCAACACCAGACTGACCACGAAGAGATCCGTACGTGCCAGAAAGCACAGCACTCCCAGAAGGGCCAACGCCACTACGTCCCATATCCCAACGTCGTCTCCGCGCTCCATCACCCGCCATGACTGAATCATGGCCCCCAGAAAGACCACCAGCGTCACCGCCGTCTCCAGACCGTTGAGCACCCAATATTGAATGCTGGGCTGCAAAAGTACGAACACCGAAAACCCCGCAGCCGCCCACGCCCCCACCTCTTTGTCACGTGTCATCACCCACATCGCCAGCGCTGCAAACGCCAGGTAGGCAGCCACCGAAAGACCACGTATCCATGCCAGAGCCGACAGCCCGGGCACCAAGCCGTGCGCTGCCGTGATCAGAGCCATCCACAGGGGCTGATAGCCATTGGTCTCCATGCCCGGATAGAACTCCATCGCCCCCCGGCTCACCAGATGTTCGGCGATGACGGCGTAGAAGAAAGCATCGTCCAAAAGCCAACCCGCCGACGTCACCTCCATATCCGTCGCCGTCCAGAAGGCCCAGGTCTGCACGACCAACACCGACATCAGCAGTCCCAGCCACAGCTTTCTCGACTTCCACCAATCCATGGAGTTCCGTTCTGTATTCACCAACCCACCGTCGCGATGACGATCACGAAACTGCGGCCACATCGGCCCCTTCCAATTTTACAGCTTTGTCCATCTCGTGCATCCACACTTCGCGCTGGGGAAAGGGAATGGTGACGTCCGCTTCGTCGAGGCGGTATTTGATCGTACGCAATAGATCCGATCGCACCGGCCAGAATACATCGGTGGACACCCATCCGCGCACGAAGAAATCCACGGAGCTATCGCCCAGTTCTCCCATCATCACCACCGGCTCCGGATCCTCGAGCACATCCTCGTTATCGTCGAGCACGTCGAAGAAGATCTCCATCACCTGATCGATATCCGCATCGTAAGCCACCCCCACCACAAGATCGATACGACGCGTTCCGGTGCCCGTAAAATTGACGATCGGATTTCCCCACACCTTCGAATTCGGAAAGGTCACCGTCTTATTGTCCGGCGTCGTCAAGATCGTCGATACCAACGTCAAATCCGCCACCTTGCCGATCGTGCCGTCGAGCTCGACGAAATCCCCCACATCGAAGGGTTCGTACAACAGAATCAACATACCGGAAGCGAAATTGGACAGCGAATCCTGCAGAGCAAAACCCAGAACCAGCCCCGACACCCCCAGCCCGGCGATCAGCGCCGCCGTGTCCACTCCCAGATTTCCCAGGGCGACGATAAACGCCACCAGCCATATCAGCTTGCTCGCCGCATTCTTGACGAATTGCTGAAAGAGAGGAGACGGACTCAAATGAGAGCGCTCCATCGCCGATGCCAACGCCCGCCTCGCCACCCGCGCCGCTACGTAGGCCACCACCAGGATCAGCACCACCACCAGGAGGTTGCGCCCCAATATCAGTCCTTCCGTGGCCAACCAATTCGTGGCCACCTCCGAAAACTCGTTCATATCCCCATTCATCGCTCCAAACCTCGTCAGCT